>NZ_JBGTFM010000001.1:0-39403 GCF_041747255.1 Blastomonas sp.
GCTCCCCGCCGCGCCGTGCCTCCTCGACCTCGTTGATCCGCTGGCGAGCGCGGGCGAAATCATCCGCGCCCCAGAACAGATGCGCCGCTGCCGGTTCACCATCGCGACCGGCGCGGCCCGATTCCTGATAATAGCCTTCAATGGACTTGGGGATCCCGGCATGCGCAACAAAGCGCACATCGGGCTTGTCGATGCCCATGCCGAACGCGACCGTGGCAACCATCACCATGTCTTCGCTGGCGATGAACGCGCTCTGGTTGGCGCGTCGTTCCTCGGGCTGCATCCCGGCGTGATAGGCGCGCACCTGACGCCTGCCATCGCGGCCAAGCTGCTCGGCAAGCTTTTCTGTCGCGGCGCGGGTCTGCGCATAGACGATGCCGGGGCCGGGGTTCACCGCCACCAGATCGCCGATCTGCCGCGCCAGCCCATCGCGGTGATGCACGTGATAGCGGATATTGGGCCGGTCGAACCCGGCGATGATCATACCTTCGGGGTCAATGCCGAGCTGCTTTAATATATCTGCGCGGGTGTGCGCGTCGGCGGTTGCGGTCAGCGCCAGCCTTGGGCAATCGGGGAAGCTGTCGAGCAATGGCCGCAGCAGGCGATAGTCGGGCCGGAAATCATGCCCCCATTCCGAGACGCAATGCGCCTCATCGATGGCTAAAAGCGCAATCTTCGCCGCGCCGAGCAGTCCGCGAAAGCCTGCGGAACTGGCACGTTCGGGTGCGACATACAGCAGATCGAGGTCGCCGCTGCGAAACCGGTCTTGCGTTTCCTGCCAGTCGGCATCGACAGAGGTCAGGCTGGCGGCGCGAATGCCGAGCGCGGCAGCGGCGCGCAACTGGTCGTGCATCAGCGCAATCAGCGGCGATATCACCACACAGCAGCCGTCCCGCGCCACGGCGGGCAGCTGATAGCACAAAGATTTGCCCGCCCCGGTTGGCATGATCGCCAGGGTGTTCTTTCCCGAAAGCACTCGGTGAACGACTTGATCCTGCACCCCGCGAAAGGCGGAGAATCCGAAAATGTCGTGGAGAACGTCGAGCGGGTCGCGGGTCATGCCGCCGTCCATATGGTCCGCAGCGTGAGGAGGGAAGGGGGCTTGGCCCTCAGGCGGCGTTATCGATGCCCAGTTCGGAGAGTTTGCGATAAAGCGTCGAGCGACCAATGCCGAGGCGCCGCGCGACTTCGGTCATCCGGCCTCGATAATGGCCGATGGCAAGGCGGATGACATCGGCCTCGATGTCCTCAAGCGGGCGCAGATTGCCGTCGTCAGCATAAAGCGTGATGCCGATGCCATCGTGACATTGCGATTGTTTGCGCGGCTCATCGTCGCCCAGCATGTTGGTCAGCTGCGGAAACTCGGTGGTAGTCAGCGCATCGCCGTCGCAGAAGATCGCAGCGCGAAACAGCGCATTTTGCAACTGGCGGACATTGCCTGGCCAGTCGTAGTTCGCGAGCAGCGCCAGCGCTTCATCGGTGATACCAAGCCCGCGCATGCCGGGCTGCTCGGCAATCCGCGCGAGAAAATGACGAACCAGCGAGGGAATGTCGCTGGAGCGGTCGCGCAGCGCCGGGATGGTGATCTGTACTGGCGCGATTGCAAAATACAGGTCCTCGCGCATCGTGCCTGCCTCAAGCATCGGCTTGAGCGGCATATTGCTGGCGCACAGGAAGCGCACATCGCAAGCAAAGCCATGCCGCGCGCCGAGCGGCTGGATATCGCCCGATCTGATCGCATCGGCCAGCTTGGCTTGCGATTCGATCGGCAGCTGGTCGATCTCGTCGATGAAGATGGTGCCCCCCTCGGCGCGTTGGATGATGCCGATGTGGCGATCGAACGCACCGGGGAATGCGCCACGCTCGTGCCCGAACAGCTGCGATTCGATCTGTCCACTCGATGTTCCCGAGCAGGTCACCAGCCGCAGCGGCAGTTTTGATCGGGGGCTTGCCGCATGGATGGCCCGCGCGATCATTTCCTTGCCCGTGCCGCTTTCACCCTCAATCAGCACCGGCGTATGGGTGCGCGCCGATTTGGCGGCAATGGCCAGCGCGGCGCGAAAGCGCGGCGACGACCCGATCATCTCGTCGAAATCAAGCGGCGCGGCGATCTTTTCGGTCAGCGGTCGCAATTCGTCGCTGTCTTCCTTGCGCACCGCAGCGTTCAGCGCGGCGATCAGCCGGTCGGGGGCAATGGGTTTGATCAGATAATCGGTCGCTCCGGCGCGCATTGCTTCCACTGCCAGCAGTGGCGATGTGCTTGCAGTCAGCATCAGGATCGGCAACGCAGGGCGGCGCAGCTTGAGTTCGGCAATCAATTCGGCGGCTTCATCGCCCGGCACCCATTGATCGAGAATGATCGCATCGAGCATCATCCCCTGCTGGGTACCCAATGTCGCGATCGCGGTTTCGGAATCGTGCGCAAAGATAGTGCGCCAGCCGGCCTTGGCGGCAAGCGCTGCGACCAGACGGCACTGCGCCGGTTCGTTGTCGATCAGCATCACCCGGCGGAGTGGCTGGTCTTGATCTATCCTGTCCTTGGCCATCGGACTGTGGATAATCGAATGTGGTAAAAACCCCATTAAAGGTGAGATTGATTCCACCCAGGCGAATTGATGCTTGCGGGATTGAGCCACAGCGGTCATTCGGTTAAGGCGATCCGACGTCATATCGGACACAGTTTTTACAGGGGAAGGTTTACCATGGCCAACGACACCTCCGACGGCAACATCGAGAGTGCCCGCCAGACCTATGCAGGCTTCATGGGCTGGATGAAGACCGGCACGATCATCGCGGCGCTGGTCACCGCATTTGTCGTCGTTCTCATCGCCAGCTGATCCTTAGCCATATGAAAATTGCAGTCCTGAAGGAACAGGCAGCAGGCGAACGGCGCGTTTCGGCGAGCCAGGAAACGGTGAAGAAGTTTATCGGGCTGGGCGCGACGTTGGCGGTCGAGACCGGGGCGGGTGAACATGCGTCGGTTTCCGATGCGGATTACGCTGCTGCCGGGGCCACGATCGCGAAGCGTGCCGAGGTTCTGCAGGATGCAGACCTGATCTTCGGTGTGCAGGGGCCAGACCCCGCCAGTCTGACCGGGGCAAAGCCTGGTGCGATCATCGCAGCCTCGCTCAACCCGTTTGGTGAACGCGCGCGGATCGACGCCTATGCGAGCGCCGGGTTTCAGGCGCTGGCGATGGAATTCATGCCGCGCATCACCCGCGCGCAATCGATGGATATCCTGTCGTCACAGTCCAACCTCGCGGGATACAAGGCCGTGCTCGATGGCGCGTCGGAATATGGCAAGGCGTTCCCGATGATGATGACTGCAGCGGGCACTGTGTCAGCGGCCAGGGTGTTCGTGATGGGCGTCGGCGTTGCCGGGTTGCAGGCCATCGCCACTGCGCGGCGTCTTGGCGCACAGGTCTCGGCCACCGATGTACGTTCAGCGACCAAGGAGCAGATTCAGTCTTTGGGTGCCAAGGCGATTTTCGTTGAGAATGTCGCCGGAATCGAGGGCGAAGGCGCGGGCGGCTATGCCACCGAAATGTCCGATGAATACAAGGCGGCGCAGGCCGAGCTGGTGTCATCGCACATTGCCAAGCAGGATATCGTCATCACCACCGCGTTGATCCCGGGCCGCGCCGCGCCGCGTCTGGTCTCTGACGCGCAAATCGCCAGTATGAAGCCGGGCAGCGTCATCGTCGATCTGGCTGTGGAGCAGGGCGGCAATGTCGAGGGAGCAGTGGCGGGCGAGGTGGTTGTCGTCCACGGCGTCAAGATCGTCGGGCACCGCAACGTGCCCTCACGGCTGGCAACCGACGCTTCGGCCTTGTTTTCACGCAACCTGTTCAACTTCGTCTCGGCCTTCTGGGACAAAGACGCCAACGCACCGGTGTTCCCTGATGACGACGAAATCGTCCAGGGCGTCCGCGTGACGATGGGCGGCAAGGTGGTGAGCGAGAGGCTGCTCGGGTGATGTTGTCTGGAGCACTTCACGAAATCCTCCCCAGTAAGGGGAGGGGGACCGCCGCGCGCAGCGTGGTGGTGGAGGGGTGTAACCCCATCGAGATGCTGTTACCCCTCCGTCACGCTATGCGTGCCACCTTCCCTTGCAGGGGAGGATTTTAGTGTTGCAAGGAAACCCCGGAGTTGGAGATCAGGCAAGAGCCTTACGTCTCGATATGTCGCCGCCTGAAGTACTGCTCTGGCAATGCCTGCGCCGAAATGCGGAGGGCCTGAGGTTCCGGCGACAACACCCATCGGGTCCATATGTCGCTGACTTTTATTGTCACAAGGCTCGGATGGTCGTTGAAATCGACGGAATGATGCATGATTGTGGGGATGCTCCCCGGCGGGATGCCCTCAGAGATAGTTGGTTCGCGAGCAAAGGCATATTGGTCATTCGTGTCCCGGCATCAGATGTATTGCATGATGTGCCCGGCATGGCCGAGGCAATTATTCTGTCAGCAAGCAATCGTATTACTCAGACGACGGCCATACCAGAACAACAGTCAGAAGCGCTTTAAGGGATCACATACCGCCATGGACTTCATAGCAATCCTTTCCATCTTCGTGATGGCCTGTTTCGTCGGCTATTATGTCGTCTGGTCGGTAACACCCGCACTGCACACGCCGCTGATGGCGGTGACCAACGCGATTTCGTCGGTGATCATCGTCGGTGCGCTGATCGGCAGCGCGACTGCAGACTCACCAATTGCCAAATATCTGGGGCTGATCGCGGTGGTGTTTGCCAGCGTCAACATTTTCGGCGGCTTTGCGGTCACCGAGCGTATGCTTGCGATGTACAAGAAGAAGGAGCGCAAGTGATGCGTCCGGGGGCAATGCAGCCTTCTCCCTCGATGGGAGAAGGATACGAAGCCTTGCCGGCAAAGCCGACTAGGCGCAGTTGGATGAGCGTGATGGGCGCTGGCGCAGGTTCTGTAGCCGCTCCCCCTCTCCCAGCTTCGACTAAGTTCGCTGCGCTCACCAAGTCTACACAACCCTCTCCATCGAGGGGGAGAGGGGCTTTAGCTGCGATCTTCGCGTTCTCCGCCACGCCCGCATTTGCCGCAGGCGGCGAAGGCACTGCTGTGAGCCCCTGGGTGTCGCTCGCCTATCTCGTCGCGGGGGTGTTCTTCATTCTCGCGCTGCGCGGGCTCTCCAGTCCTGAAACCAGCCGTGATGGCAACCGCTTCGGCATGGTAGGCATGGGCATTGCCGTCGTTACGACGCTGATCACGCATGACCTTGCCAATATCGTCGAGATTATCGCGGCCATCGCCATCGGCGGTGTTGCCGGTTTCGTCATTGCCCGGCGCATCAAGATGACCGATATGCCGCAGCTGGTCGCGGCATTTCACTCGCTTGTCGGGCTTGCTGCCGTGCTGGTTGCACTGGCGGCTTGGCTCAACCCTAGCGCCTTCGGCATTCTCGACGCGAACGCCCAGATTTTGACCGTGAGCCGGGTTGAACTTGGGCTGGGGGTCGCGATTGGTGCGATCACCTTCTCAGGGTCGGTCATCGCCTTCCTCAAGCTCAACGGCAATATGTCGGGCGCGCCGATCATGCTGCCGGGGCGCCACGTCATCAATCTGGGCGTGCTTGCGGGCATCCTGGGCCTGATCGCCGTGTTTACCGTGTCGCCAGAGGGTGGCGCGGGGCAGGGATGGTTGTTCCTGACCATCACCGTGCTGGCGTTTATCATCGGCTTCCTGCTGATCATCCCCATCGGCGGCGCGGACATGCCGGTGGTGGTGTCGATGCTCAACAGCTATTCGGGCTGGGCGGCAGCGGCGATGGGCTTTACCCTGTCGAACACGGCGATGATCATTACCGGCGCACTGGTCGGCTCATCAGGCGCGATCCTTTCCTACATCATGTGCAAGGCGATGAACCGCAGCTTCATCTCGGTGATCGCGGGCGGCTTTGGCGCAGAAAGCGGCGGCGGTGGCGATGGCGCGGCGAAGATCGACCGTCCGTGGAAGCGCGGGTCGGCCGAAGACGCGGCCTATATGATGAAGCAGGCCGAAAGCGTGATCATCGTGCCCGGCTACGGCATGGCGGTTGCGCAGGCACAGCACGCGCTGCGCGAAATGGGCGATCTGCTCAAGAAGGAAGGGGTGAGCGTCAAATACGCCATTCACCCCGTTGCGGGCCGAATGCCGGGGCACATGAACGTGCTCCTTGCCGAAGCCAACGTGCCTTATGACGAGGTGTTTGAGCTCGAAGACATCAACAGCGAGTTCGCGCAGACCGATGTCGCGTTCATCATCGGCGCGAACGATGTGGTCAACCCTGCGGCCAAGACCGACAAGACCTCACCGATTTACGGGATGCCGGTGTTCGATGTCGACAAGGCCAAGACCGTGTTCTTCATCAAGCGTTCGATGGGCGGCGTGGGCTATGCGGGCGTCGACAACGATGTGTTCTACATGGACCAGACGATGATGCTGCTCGCCGATGCCAAGAAGATGGTTGAGGACATTTGCAAGAACCTCGGTCACTGAGGCAGGGCCATGCGCAAGATCGGATTGATCGGCGGGATGAGCTGGGCCTCAACCGAGACCTATTACCGGCTGATCAACCGCGAGGTGCAAAAACGCGTCGGTTCGCTGTGCAGCGCGCCGCTGGTGATCGAGAGCCTCAATTTCTGCGACATCGCGCGCATCACCGCGCCCGAGGATTGGGATGTCGCAGCGGAGCGGCTGATAGAAGCGGCACGATCGCTTGAGACATCGGGTGCCACCGCGATCCTGATCTGCGCAAATTCCATGCACAAGGTCTATGACCGGGTGCAGGCCGAAGTGTCGGTGCCGATCGTGCATATCGCCGATTGCGTCGGCGAAAAAATGAAGTCCGACGGGATCAAGCGCGCCGCGATTATCGGCACGCGCAATGTTATGCTGGAAAGCTTTTATCGCCAGCGACTGGTCCGCCATGGCATTGGCCTGCTCGCCCCCAAGATGGAGCGCGTCGAAGAGATCGACCGGATCATCTATGAGGAACTCATGGCGGGCAGGGCCTTGCGCGAATCGGAACGGACGATGAAGACATTCCTGACCAACATTGCCAAAGAAGATGTGCAGGCGGTCGTGCTGGGCTGCACCGAGCTTGACATGATCATCGATACCAAGGCCAACGTGCTGCCGATCTATGACGGCACTGCAATCCATGCGCATGCGGCAGTGGACTGGATATTGGGTGAGGGTTGACTGCCATATGGCGCTGCTCAAAGGCACCCCGTTTTCCGGCAACCGCCGGAATTCAGGGCACGGAAGCGCAATCTGACTCCCGCTCTCCGGCGTTCGCCGGAGAGCGGTTTACAATTGGAATACGTCAAAGCCATGTCCCCCCGTGCGTCCTATGCCTGCGACTCCGCACTCTCGCGCGGGCGGCAATATGCCGAGGATGCATCGCTCACCCGTGGTCCGCGCAGTGCATTCCAGCGTGACCGCGACCGCATTATCCATTCGATCAGCTTTCGCCGCCTGCGCCACAAGACGCAGGTGTTCGTCGCGCCCGACGGCGATCATTATCGCGTCCGGCTGACCCACAGCCTTGAGGTCGCGCAGATCGGTCGCACCATCGCCCGCGCGCTGGGGCTGGATGAGGACCTGACCGAGGCGCTGTGCCTGGCGCATGACATCGGCCATCCGCCGTTTGGCCATGCGGGCGAGGATGCGTTGCGCGAAGCGCTGGCGGTACATGGCGGGTTTGATCACAATGCACACACATTGCGCGCGCTGCATGTGCTCGAATGTCCTTATCCGCGCTGGCCGGGACTCAACCTCAGCTGGGATCTGCTGGAGGGCCTCGCCAAGCACAATGGACCGGTAGCCCAGCCTGGCTGGGCTCTGGCGGAGATTGATGCCGCTTTTGACCTCAAGCTTACGTGCTGGCCTTCGCTTGAGGCGCAGGTTGCAGCGGTCGCAGACGACATTGCCTATGACAATCACGACATTGATGATGGCCTGCGCGCCGGGTTCATCTGTTTTGATGACCTGCTCGATCTGCCGTTTGTGGCCGCGCAATGGGATGATATCCGCGCGCGCTTTGCTGATGTTGATCCGGTGCGACTGCATGGCGAGTTCATCCGCAACCAGATTGGCCAGATGGTCAATGACGTCATTGCGTCAACCCGCGCCAATATTGCTGCCTTGGGGGTGCATGATATTGATGACGTGCGCGGTGCGGGGCAATTGATCGCGGGCTTTTCACCGCAAATGGCCGTGCGGGAGCGCGTGCTGAAGGCTTTCATGTACGAACGCTTTTATCACCATCCCCGGCAGATGGAGGCGGCGGCGCGTGCGCGCGAGGTGGTCGCAGCGCTGTTTGCCGTCTATCGCGACGATCCGGCGCGCCTGCCAGACGACTGGCGGCAGCGATTGCCCCGCAGCGAGCCGCAGCGCAGCCGTCATATCGGCGATTTCCTCGCAGGCATGACGGATCGCTATGCACTGACCTGTCATGCCAGCCTGTTGGGGTATGTGCCCGAGGGGCTCAGCAACGTCTGACGCCTACGTTGGTGGATTATATTGCAGCGCAGCGCAATTCGTTTGACACTCCTGTGGCGTTTGTTCATTTCAGGCACGTCGATGGATGCGAATCCATATGACGACACGGGAGAGCGCAGGGTTTCGGCCCTGCCGCCGAAGGAGCAACCGCCCCGGAATCTCTCAGGTCATCGGGACCGTGTCGTCTATCGGCGCTCTGGAAAGCGGGCGCTCCATTCAGGAGTGCCCCACCGAAGGGGTAAATGGCGGGATTGCGAACCCGTCATGAAAGCTCTCAGGTTCAAGTGACAGAGGGGGCTGGATGCATCTGCAGGCCATTGGTCGGCTGTGCATGCAGTTTTCTATCCACTGGAGTGCCTGATGCCCACTGACCATATCGCAGAACTTCTCGAACGCATTCCCGACAAGCTGTTGCCGCTTGACCGCTGGCACCGTGCGCACGGGGGCCGGATGGTCTCGTTCGCCGGGTATCAGATGCCGGTGCAATATGAAGGCGTCATGGCGGAGCATCTGTGGACGCGTGAGCATGCCGGGCTGTTCGATGTCAGCCATATGGGCCAGACGGTGCTCACCGGCGAGACGCCCGATAGGGCGCTGGAAGCCGTGGTGCCGGGCGATATCCAGGCGCTTAAGGAAAACCGGCTGCGTTACACGCTGCTGCTGAACGAGACGGGCGGCATTCTTGATGACCTTATGGTGACGCGCCGGGCGCGTGACCTGTATCTGGTCGTCAACGGCGCGACCAAATATGATGATCTCGCTTACTTGCGCGAAACCCTGCCCGATGAGGTGGTGATCACCCTGCTCGATGAGCGCGCATTGTTTGCCCTGCAAGGGCCGAAAGCGGCAGCGGCGCTGGCATCGCTTATCCCTGAGGTTACCGATCTGTATTTCATGCAGGCTGGCGCGTTCGTATTCGAAGGCACGCAGCTGTGGATCAGCCGCTCGGGCTATACCGGCGAGGACGGCTTTGAGATCAGCGTCGATGTCGACCATGCCGAGGCGCTGGTTGATCGCCTGTGCGCGCACGAAAGCGTCAAGCCGATTGGTTTGGGCGCACGCGATTCGCTGCGACTTGAGGCAGGGCTGCCACTTTACGGTCATGATATGAATGACGAAGTGACGCCGGTTGAGGCTGACCTCGGCTTTGCTATCAGCAAACGTCGCCGCATTGAGGGCGGTTTTGCGGGCGCTGACCGCGTGCTTGGTGAGCTCAATGGTGGCGCAGCGCGCAAGCGCGTCGGGCTGATGGTCGAAGGCCGCCAGCCAGTGCGAGAGGGCGCCGAGATTTTTGCGGGCGACATCCCTGTCGGTATCGTCACCTCGGGCGGCTTCGCGCCGAGCCTCGGGGTTCCGGTGGCGATGGGGTTGGTCGCGAGCCGTCATGCCGCCAACGGCACCCAGCTACACGCTGATGTCCGCGGCAAGCGGATCGCTGTCACCGTCGCGGCGATGCCGTTCGTCTCGCACCGCTACCGCCGCGCCTCTGTAACCTGAATATCGAAGGAGCCCAAGCCATGAACCGTTATTTTACCGAAGAACATGAATGGGTCGAAGTGGAAGGCAACACCGCCACGGTCGGCATCACCGATTATGCACAGGAGCAGCTTGGCGACGTCGTGTTCGTCGATGTGCCTGCCGAGGGCAAACAGTTCGACAAGGGCGATGAAGCTGCCGTTGTCGAATCAGTCAAGGCCGCCAGCGACGTCTTCTGCCCGGTTTCCGGGACGATCGTCGAAGGCAACGACGTGCTCGCCGATGAACCCGCGCTGGTGAACACTGATCCCGAAGGCGATGGCTGGTTTTTCAAGCTTGAGCTCAGCGACATGAGCGAGCTCGACGGGTTGATGGATGAGGCGGCTTATAAGCAGTTCGTCGCAGGCCTCTAAATTATAAATATTTTGATTGATCAAGGACAGACCCGAACATGCGTTATCTGCCACTGAATACCAACGACCGCCAGGCGATGCTCGCCACAATTGGGGCGGCGACCATTGACGAGCTGTTCGTTGACATTCCCGAGGCCGCGCGACTGACCGGGCCGATTCACGACCTGCCGATGCACGCGCCGGAAATGATGGTCGAGCGTCATCTGAAAGCGCTGGCGAGCCAGAATCTTGTGGCAGGCGAAGTGCCGTTTTTCATGGGAGCAGGCGCTTATCGCCACCACGTTCCCGCATCGGTCGATCACCTTATCCAGCGCGGCGAGTTTTTGACCGCCTACACGCCGTATCAGCCAGAAATCGCGCAGGGCACGCTGCAGATGCTGTTCGAATTCCAGACGCAGGTTGCGCGGCTGCTCGGCTGCGATGTCGCCAACGCGTCGATGTACGACGGGTCCACCGCCTGCTGGGAAGCGATCACCATGGCACGGCGGATCACGAAGCGCGCAACGGCGCTGCTGTCATCCGGGCTCCACCCGCATTATGTTTCCGTCGCAAAGACGATGGCGCGGTTCACCGGCGATGTGCTGGAACATGCTGCGCCCGGGCTCGATGCTGCAACCGACATTGCCGACCTGATTGGCCGCATCGACAAGGACACAAGCTGCGTTGTCGTGCAATATCCGGACATTCTGGGCCGCATCGATGACTTGTCCGCGCTCGCAAAGGCCGCTCAGGCGGCGGGCGCGCTGCTGATCGCCGTGGTCACCGAGCCGGTGGCACTGGGTGCCATCCGCAGCCCCGGCGAAATGGGCGCGGATATCGTCGTGGGCGAAGGCCAGTCGCTTGGCGTCGGCCTCCAGTTTGGTGGGCCCTATGTGGGGCTGTTCGCCTGCAAACAAAAATATGTCCGCCAAATGCCTGGGAGGCTGTGCGGTGAGACGGTCGATGCCGAGGGCAAGCGCGGGTTTGTGCTGACGCTCTCGACTCGCGAGCAGCATATCCGCCGCGAGAAGGCGACCAGCAACATCTGCACGAATTCAGGCCTGTGTGCGCTGGCGTTTTCGGTTCACATGACGTTGTTGGGCGAGCAAGGGCTGCGTCAGTTGGCAACACTCAACCATGCGATGGCGGTGCTTGCCGCCGATCGATTGGAGCAAGTGCCAGGGGTCACACTGATCAATGAAAGCTTTTTCAACGAGTTCACGTTGGTCCTTCCGAAGGATGCGCGCTCTGTGACGCGGGCACTGGCGGACAGGCGCATTCTGGGCGGGGTATCGCTTGGGCGCCTCTATCCTGAAGAGCCAGATCTCGGCCATGGACTTGTTGTTGCGGTCACCGAGACCGCGACCCAGCAGGATATCGAAGAATTCGCAACCGCACTTCAGGAGGTGCTGGCATGAGCATGAATAACCAGGGACGCCCGACGCGTCAGGACAACGGTAGCGACGCGGGCGGCGCGCCTGCAACCAGCACCGGCAACCGCGCACTGCTGCTTGAAGAAGCGTTGATCTTCGAAATCGGCGACGCCGCGCATACCGGGGTCGATTTCGCCCCTGCACCCAAGGTCAACTCTCGGCTCGGTGGGCTGGACCGGCGCAGTGCCATCGGATTGCCCGGCCTGTCAGAACAGGAGACGGTGCGGCATTACACACGGCTCAGCCGCCAGAATTATGGCATTGATCTTGGGTTGTTTCCGTTGGGGTCGTGCACGATGAAGCACAATCCACGGCTGAATGAGAAGCTCGCTCGGCTGCCGGGTTTTGCCGACATTCACCCGATGCAGCCGGTGCAGACCGTGCAGGGCGCGCTTGGGCTGATCGATGAACTTGCGGACTGGCTGATCAAGCTCACCGGCATGACGGCGGTGGCGATGTCGCCCAAGGCGGGCGCGCATGGCGAACTGTGCGGTATTCTGGCGATCCGCTCGGCGCTTGAGGCGCGCGGCGATATGCGATCGGTTATTCTGGTGCCTGAAAGTGCGCACGGTACCAACCCTGCGACCGCGGCATTTGCTGGCTATCAGGTTGAGGACATTCCTGCCGATAGCCATGGCCGTGTCGATCTGGAGGCGCTGAAGGCGCGGCTCGGGCCTGATGTCGCGGGCGTGATGATCACAAATCCCAATACCTGCGGCTTGTTCGAGCGTGATCTTAAGGCTATTTCTGATGCAGTGCATGATGCCGGAGGCTTCGTCTATTGCGATGGCGCGAACTTTAATGCCATCGTCGGCAAGGTGCGCCCTGGTGACCTCGGCGTCGATGCGATGCACATCAACCTGCACAAGACCTTCTCGACGCCGCATGGTGGCGGGGGGCCGGGTTCTGGCCCTGTGGTGCTGTCGGCGGCACTGGCGCCTTATGCGCCGCTGCCGATTGTCGAACGGCAGGACGATGGCACGCTCGTGCTGATCGAGGAGGAAACCGCCGAGGATCATCACAAATCCAGCTTTGGCCGCATGGTCGCTTTCCACGGCCAGATGGGCATGTTTACGCGCGCTCTGTCATACATCCTCAGCCACGGCGCAGATGGGCTGCAGCAGGTCGCCGAAGACGCTGTATTGAATGCTAACTATGTGCTGCGCGCGCTGGAGGATGTTCTCGATGCGCCGTTCGCGGAATCGGGCCCTTGTATGCACGAGGCCCTGTTTTCCGATGCAGGCTTTGCCGAGGGCTTTTCGACCATCGATGTCGCCAAGGGACTGATCGACGAGGGCTTTCATCCGATGACGATGTATTTCCCGTTGGTCGTGCACGGTGCCATGCTGGTCGAGCCAACCGAGACAGAGAGCAAGGCAGCGCTCGATCAGTTTATCGGTGCCCTGCGTTCGGTGGCGCAGCGGGCGCGCGACGGCGATGCTTCGCTGCACAGCGCACCGCATTTCGCGCCGCGACGCAGGCTCGATGAAACGCTGGCCGCGCGCAAGCCGGTGCTGGTGTGGACCGAACCCGATGCGGTGATCGCCGAAGCCGCTGAATGATTTATGATCGCCGGGTCAGACCCAGCGCCTGACCCGGCGTTCATAGTCTTCATACATTTTGCCAAAGCGGCGGCGTAAATAACTCTCTTCCTTGGCAATAACAAAGCGATCGATGGCAACGAACGCGAATAGCGCAAAGAACAATATCCCCATGCTCGCCGACCAGATGGCATAGCCGATGTGGATCAGCAGCATGCCCAGATACATCGGGTTGCGGCTGTGGCGATAAGGGCCGCGTGCAATAATTTCCTGGCTGGGCGTCCACGGTTCAGGGTTCTCGCCAACAGCGCGGAACAAGCCCAGCGAGATGATGAGCAGGCCGATGCCAACCATCACCAGTGCAAAGCCGACCCAGGTGATATCACGGCTGATAGGCATGCTCGGCAACGACAACAGCCGATCAGCAAGCAGGCCCAGCAGGATAAAACCTATAAACACCAAAGGTGGCGGAAACCGGACGGCGGGCGCAAGGCTGGCATCAGTACGGGGCAGTTGCGGCGGGTCATAATCCATAATCGGCACGTTGGCGCTGCAATGAAACATTGGCAAGCCTTGGCAACGCCCCGCTGCAGCCGTTAAGTGAGCGCCATGGCTGATCCCAAACCATGGCTTATCGATGAAGCAGGCAGTGAAGCCCGCCGCCACGCCCCCGCAACGGTGCGCAACCGCGATGCCATTGCTGCTGTGCTCGCCGATATTTTGCCCGCGTGCGGCAGCGTGCTGGAAATCGCCAGCGGCAGCGGCGAGCATGTCACGCATTTCGCCGGGCTTTGGCCGCAGCTGACCTGGCAGCCCAGCGATGCCGAACCTGCGAGCCTCGCCTCAATCGCAGCGTGGACCGCGCAATCGGGGCTGAGCAACGTTGCCGAGCCGATCCTTATCGATGTCGAGCGGCGCCCCTGGCCAATCGCGCGAGCTGATGCTCTGTTGTGCATCAATATGGCACACATCAGCCCATGGACCGCCAGCGAAGCGCTGTTCTGCGGCGCTGCGGCGGTCCTGCCAACGGGCGCGCCGCTGTTCATCTATGGGCCGTTTTTGCGTCATGACGTCATGACAGCACAGAGCAATATCGATTTCGATGCCTCGTTGAAGGCACGGAACCCAAGCTGGGGACTGCGTGATGTCAGCGCGATGGATGTGCTGGGGCAGGCACATGGGCTGCTCCGCGAGCGCCTTTTTGCAATGCCGGCCAACAACATCGCTCTGGTCTATCGGAGCGCCTGATCGGGCAGCCTGTTGCCAAAGCGGCGCGCTTCGTCATAGTCTCATCTTCACGCAGCAGGGCCGCAAAGGTCCGTTGCATACTGATGGAGAGAGACATGCTGGCGAGCGAAAGTCTGGAGCGCACCGATCTTGGGTCGACCATCCGCTATTGGTCGCACAGGACACCCGACAGCATCGCCCTCGACGATGGCAGCGAGACGATCAGCTATCGGCAGCTAGACGCACTCGCCGACGATTACGCCCGCGCGCTTGCCGGGGCCGGGTTGCAGACTGGTGAGCGGATCGCCTGGCTGGGCAAGAACGCCAATCTTTATTTTGTGCTGCTGATCGCGGCAAGCCGGGCAGGGTTGACCCTCGCGCCTGTTGGCTGGCGACTCGCTGTGCCCGAGGTGCGCTATATTTTGCAGGATACGGGGGCAGCCCTGCTGGTGTGCGAACCCCAGTTTGCTGACATTGGCGGGCAGGCGAGCGAGGGGCTGGAGTCGATGCGTCATCTGTTGATTGCAGGAGAGCCGTTCGACGACTGGATCGCCGGGCAACCAGCCGGTGACCTGCCGGAAACGGACGATGGACGCGGTGTGCTGCAGCTTTACACATCGGGCACCACCGGCCACACCAAAGGCGCGGTGCTGTGCAACCGAAACATGTTCGCGCTGCGCCCGGTGATCGAGGCGTCGGATATCGACTGGTATAAAATCGAACAGCAAGATGCGATGCTGGTGATCATGCCGGTGGCACACATAGCCGGATCCGGCGTCGGCACGATTGCTTTTTACAACGGCTGCCGCGCCGTGGTGCGCGCCGAATTCTCGCCCGATGCGGTGCTGGACAGCGTTGCCGATGGCGTCACGCACATGTTCCTTGTGCCCACCGCGCTGCAGATGGTGGTCAATCATCCCCGTGCCGCGAGCACCGACTGGTCGCCGCTCAAGCTGGTGATGTATGGTGCCGCTCCGATCCCGCTCGCCTTGTTGAAACAATGTATGGAGACGATGGGCGCTGAGTTTTGCCAGCAGTATGGCATGACCGAAACCACTGGCACCTTTTGTGCGCTGCCACCCGAGGACCACGACCCTGCGGGCAATGAACGGATGCGCTCTGCCGGGCTTCCATTGCCGGGGGTCGAGGTTCGGATCGTCGATGCGGCGGGCAATGAGGTTCCGCGCGGCACCATCGGCGAGATCGCAACGCGTTCGCCGCTCAACATGGTCGAATACTGGCGCAATCCCGACAAGACCCGCGAAACGGTCAATGCCGACGGCTGGCTGCTCACCGGCGATGCCGCCTATATGGATGCAGACGGCTATGTCTTCATCCAGGATCGGGTAAAGGACATGATCATCACAGGCGGTGAAAACGTCTACCCGGCCGAGGTCGAGAACGCCGTGTTTGGCCATCCCGATGTGCTCGAGGTGGCGGTGATCGGGGTGCCCGATGACACATGGGGCGAGGCGGTAAAGGCGGTTGTCGTGCCCAAGCCGGGGCATGAGGTCGATCCTGCATCGGTCATCGCCTGGGCACGCGAACGGATCGCGCCGTTCAAAGCCCCCAAAACCATCGACATTATCGCCGAGATGCCGCGTAACGCCACCGGCAAGATTTTGCGTCGAACGTTGCGTGACCCCTATTGGCAGGGGCGTGAACGTCAGGTTGGCTGATTGGTGAGCGGGGGCGACTTGCCCCGGCGGTGTTCACGCAGCGCAATGTAAAGCCCCGACCCGATTATCAGCGGCGCGCCCAGCCACGTCGCGGGCACCGGCCAGGTGTCCCACACCGCCCAGCCGATGAGCGCGGCCCAGATCAGGCTGGAATAATCCATCGGCATCACCACCGATACCGGCGCCATGCGCAGCGACTGGGTGATGCCGAACTGCGCGCCCGCACCGAACAGGCTGAGCAATCCGATGAGCGTCCACGCCTGTGCATCATGCGCCTGGCCGACGAACAGCATCGCGATGCCCAATGGCAGCATCGAGCTCAGCGAGAACCAGAATACAGTGGCAATCGGCCTTTCGGTCGCGCCGAGTTTACGGATGATGATGCTCACACAGGCGGTCATCACCGCGCCGGTCATCGCCACAAGCGCCCCGGCGAGCGGGATATGGCCATCGCCGGGTCGCACGATGATGAGCACGCCAGCAAAGCCCATTGCAATGGCTGTCCAGCGATGAATGCCAACCGCTTCGCTGAGAAGCACGATAGACAGGAGCGTCGCCGCAATCGGCACCATGAAGCCAATTGCCGTCGCTTCGGCAATCGGCAGCAGCACGAACGACAAAAAATTGAGCGACATTGCGATCAACCCCAGCACCATGCGGGTGGCGTGGGTCCAGGGCCGATTGGTCTTGAGCGCACTCAGCCCCGGTCCGAGCAGCGCGATGGGGATGAGCACAATGACCCCGGCAGCCTGTCTGAAAAACACGCTTTCCAGCACATGGACACCGCGATCCGCCGCCAGCTTGACGCAGGCGAACATCGCAGTGAGGCAAAAGGCTGAAAACAGCCGCACCGCGATCCCGCGCAAGGGGCTGTTGATGGCAGGCGCGTGCGCGGGATTGGGCATTGGTGCGGGCATGACTGCGCCCGTTTGACGATGCTGCAGCGCATCGTCAAACGGCAAGTAGCGCCTGAAAGGCGTCATCGAGCACAACCGTTGCAATTCGTTGCACATTGGCATGATAAGGCGAGGAAATGATCGAAAGGGATAAACGATGAGCTATTGCACCCCGGGTCTCTGGCGCGTGGCAATGCTGGGTGCTTTGGTAACGCTCGGAGGATGCGGCGGCACCGATCCCGACAGCAGCCAGCAGACGGACACGCCCTCAGTCGAACGCGGCGCTATGGTAGCGCAAGTGCCTGAGACGACGCCAAACTTGTCGACAATCCCCGCGCGCTTCCAGGGCCAGTGGTCGCTCAGCGATAATCGTTGCGCGGAGGAGGTGGCTAAAGATTACCTCGTCATAAAGCCGACCGCGCTTGAATTTTGGGAAACGCGTGGCGCAGTGACAAAGGTCAGTATGAAAGGAAACGATGCCCTTATATTGAATCTCGATTTCGAAGGCGAAGGCACAAACTGGCAAGGCAAGGAAACGCTGACGCTGATTGATGCCGATACCAAGCTGACGCGCACCGGGGGCGAGGGCGATTCCGCTGCCATTTACTGGCGCTGTGGCCGATAGCCCAACGCGCGCACTGGCCAAAGCGGAGCGATTGGGATAACCGCTTCAGACCAAGAAAAAGCATTACAGGACGGGCATGACCACGCAATTTGAGCTTACCGACGACCAGCTTGCCATTCAGGATATGGCGCGCAAGTTTACCGCTGACCGGATCACGCCTTTTGCCGCCGAATGGGACGAGAAGCACATCTTTCCGTGTGAGACAATCAAACAGGCCGCAGAGCTTGGCTTTGCGGCAATATACGTCAGTGAAGAAAGCGGGGGTATCGGCCTGGGTCGGCTTGAGGCGGCGCTGATCATGGAGGCGATGGCTTACGGATGCCCATCGACCAGCGCGTTCATCTCGATCCACAACATGGCTGCCTGGATGATCGACACGTTCGGATCTGACGACCTGAAGGCGCGTTACCTGCCTGACCTCGTGACGATGGACAAGATCGCGAGCTATTGCCTCACCGAGCCGGGGTCAGGCTCCGATGCGGCGGCGCTGAAGACCAAAGCGGTGCTCGATGGCGACCATTATATCGTCAATGGGACCAAGCAGTTCATCTCGGGCGCAGGGGCGAACGATGTGTATGTGACAATGGTGCGCACTGGCGAAGATGGCGCAAAAGGCATATCCTGCCTTGTGGTCGATAAGGACACGCCGGGGGTCAGCTTTGGTGCGAACGAGAAAAAGCTGGGCTGGCACAGCCAGCCGACCGCTCAGGTGATTTTCGATAACGCCCGCATTCCCGTCGCCAACCGGGTCGGGGCCGAAGGCGACGGCTTCCGCTTTGCCATGATGGGGCTAGATGGCGGACGGCTGAACATTGGCGCATGCTCGCTGGGCGGTGCGCAGCGCTGCATCGACGAGGCGATTGCCTATACCAATGACCGCAAGCAATTCGGCAAGCGGATCAGCGACTTCCAGAACACCCAGTTCATGCTCGCCGATATGGCTACCGATCTTGAGGCGGCGCGCGCCTTGCTATATCTCGCCGCCGCAAAGGTCAGCGCCAACGCGCCGGACAAAACAAAATTCGCGGCTATGGCCAAACGCTTGTCCACCGACAGCGGGTCAAAGATTGTCAATGATGCACTGCAACTGTTTGGCGGCTATGGCTATTTGCAGGATTATCCAATTGAACGCTTCTGGCGCGACCTGCGGGTGCATTCGATTCTTGAGGGCACCAATCAGGTGATGCGCATGATCGTTGCGCGCGAAATGTTGCGGCAGTGAAAAGGGCTTGGGCATGAGCGACGATATCATCCTGCGCACCGACGGGCGTATTGGCATCATCAGCCTGAACCGGCCCGGAGCGATCCATGCGCTGAACACTGCGATGTGCCGCGCGATGACTGAAGCGCTGCTCGACTGGCGGTTTGACGATGCTATCGAGGCGGTCATTATCGATCACAGCGAGGGGCGCGGCTTTTGCGCAGGCGGCGACATCCGCATGCTCGCCGAAAGCGGCGCCAAGGATGGCGCAGAGGCGCGCGAATTCTTCTTCGTCGAATATCGGCTGAACCATCTGCTGTTCGCATACCCAAAGCCTGTGGTCGCGTTCATGGATGGAATCACGATGGGGGGCGGGGTTGGCATCTCACAGCCAGCCAAATTCCGCGTCGTCACCCAGAACACCCGCTTTGCGATGCCCGAGACCGGCATCGGCCTGTTCCCTGATGTTGGCGGCGGCTGGTATCTGCCGAGGCTTACCGGGCGGGTAGGGCAGTTTCTGGCGCTCACCGGCGCGCGGCTGGATGGCGCGGAGTGTCACGCATTGAACATCGCGACGCATTACCTGCCGAGCGACAATCTTGACGAAGCCAAGGAGCGGATCGCGGCACATCCTGATAGGATCTCAGGCATATTGGGTGACCTTTCCGTCACCCCGCCCGAGCCGAGAATCATGGCCAATCTTGACAAGATCAACCGGCTGTTCGCCAGCGATGTTTACGAAGAGGTGCTCGCTGCGCTGGAGGCCGATGGGTCGGACTGGGCCGACAAGGAACGCGATACGCTGGGCACCAAATCGCCGCAGACCTGTAAAGTTGCGCTGCGTCAGCTGAAGGAAGGCGCACTAATGCCTGATTTCGCCAGCGAAATGCGTCAGGAATATGCCATCGGCGCGCGCGTCGTGCAGATGCATGATTTTCTCGAAGGTGTCCGCGCGCTGATCATCGACAAGGACAATGCGCCGCAATGGAACCCAGCAATTCCTGAAGGTGTCAGCGAGGCACTGCTCGACACGATCTTTGCGCCGCTGCCCGACGGGCAGGGGTGGACCCCGCTCCCCTGAATGATGAAAGACCGCAGATGACCTACGAAACCATTCTCGTCGAACAGTGCGACGCCGTGACCTTGATCACGCTGAATCGCCCGCAGGCGCTCAATGCGCTCAATAGTCAGGTGCTCACTGATCTGATTGCTGCTCTCGAGGCGTTCGATGCTGACGTCAGCCAGCGCTGCGCGGTGCTTACTGGCAGCGAAAAGGCGTTTGCCGCCGGTGCCGACATCAAGGAAATGTCCAGCCAGAGCTTTGCCAGCATGTACGGCAGCAATTATTTTGCCGGCTATGACCGGGTGACTGCGACGCGCAAACCTGTAATTGCGGCGGTCGCAGGCTATGCGCTCGGTGGCGGGTGCGAACTGGCAATGATGTGCGATTTCATCATCGCCGCCGACAACGCCAAGTTCGGCCAGCCAGAGATCAAGCTGGCGGTGACCCCCGGCATGGGCGGATCGCAACGCATGGCGCGCGCCATCGGCAAGGCCAAGACGATGGACATGTGTCTGACCGGGCGCATGATGGATGCCGCTGAGGCCGAGCAAGCCGGGCTGGTCGCGCGCATCATACCGCTCGCCGATCTGATCGATGAAGCGATCAAGATCGCGGCGACAATCGCTGAAATGGCGCCATTGGCGACATTGGCGGTCAAGGAACAGGTCAACGCCGCGTTTGAGACCACGCTGCAGCAGGGTATCGTGTTTGAGCGCCGCTTGTTCCACGGGCTGTTCGGCAGCGAAGACCAGACCGAAGGCATGGCAGCGTTTGTTGAAAAACGCCCCGGCAACTTTACGGGTAAATAGGCCGCCCTCAGCTTCTCAAATTCCCATCATTTTGTTTTCGGACCAGTTGCTCCTATATCGAGCGAGACGGTTTGAAGGCAGGAACTTAACGCATATGAACGCAACAGCTGATACGGCGCGACCTCCGCACCTCTTCTGGACTTTGACCGAAGGCCGCGCATTGTTTGAGTTGGGCTCATTTTATGCACTGCGACGGGCGATGGCACGGCTGCCCAAGGGCGATGGCCATCCGGTGATTGTGCTGCCCGGCTTTCTCGCAAGTGATCGGTCCACCAAACCGATGCGCGACCTGCTGGGCAAGCTTGGCTATGCGGTGCACGGTTGGGACATGGGGCGGAACCTGCGCGTCAATGCCGCGCGTGAGCGGTCGATGAACGACTTGCTGTCGCGAGTTTACGACTCATCCGGGCGCAAGGTGTCGCTTGTCGGCTGGAGCCTTGGCGGCGTGTTCGCCCGCGAAATGGCCAAGGTTGCGCCAGACAAGGTGCGTCAGGTCATCTCGCTCGGCAGCCCGATCACCAATGAGCGCGGCCATACCAACGCGCGCAAACTGTTCGAGCGCCTGAACGGCAAGGAGCCCGCGCCGATGCAGCAGGGCCGCTTCCGCAATCTCGAGCAAGCGCCGCCGGTGCCCACAACATCAATTTTTAGTCGCACAGATGGCATCGTCGCGTGGCGTGGATCAGTGCAGGTCGAGGGACCCCAAACCGACAATATCGAGGTGTTGGCCAGCCATTGCGGGCTCGGCGTGAACCCGATGGTGATGTATGTTCTGGCTGACCGGCTGGCGCAGGCTGAGGATGGCTGGCAGACGTTTGACCGTTCGGGCTGGCGCGGGCTGGTGTTCCGTTCGATCAACGCCGACTGACGGACGTCAAAGTACTCTCGCCATAATCCGGTCAGCGGCCAATCGCCCCGTTTGCGCCGCGCCGTTCATATAGCCGGTGTGGCTGTCTGACAGATGTTCGCCAGCAAACAGGATCGCACCCGACGGGCTCGGCGGGGTGACGCTGCCGTCATCGTCTTCAACCCAGAAATGGCGGGCAAAGCGGGTGAGCTGACCCGGTTTGAAGCACGAATATGCTCCCTGAGCATAAGGATCGGCGGCCCAAGCGGTCCGGCGCAGGCTGCGTGCGGCGAGGCCAGGCACCGCCGGTGCGATCTCCTGCTCGCAAATCCGCAACAGCGCCTCGGGTTCGCGGGTCCGCAGGGCATCGACTTGCGACCCGCCAAAGAACCATGTCAGCACGCCTGCTGACACCGCATCCTGCCCCGCGCTCGCGCCCCAAAATTCGCTGAACGTGCCCGGCGCATCGGTGCGCACTGCCCAGGCTGCACCACCTGCGCCAGTCACCGCCTCCCACGGGCGGCTTGCATAGCCCGCATTGATCTTTTCATTGCGACCGCAGCCAAGTTCGCTGACCAAGGCCTGCCAGCTTTTGGGCAGGGTGTTACCAAAATCGATAGACCGCATCACCTGCGCGGGGACTGTGACGATCACCCGGTCGGCGGTCACGGTTTCCCCATTGGCGAGGCTGAGCTGCAGCTGCCCGCTGCGTTTGCGTATGCCAAGCAAAGCATGGCCTGTCTTGATGTGCGGCATGAGTGGCTCGGCCAGCGCGCGGGTGATCGCCGAAGATCCGCCCGCGATGCTGTATCGCTCGTCACTGCCCGAAATTAGCGCGACCCGGTCGCCACTGATCGCGGGTAGATTGAAGAACAGTTCGAGCGCGGAGACGTCCTGCGGCTCAGAGCCATATTCGGTGCGGATTGTCGCCTCGACCAGCGCGCGGGCTCGGGGCGCTGTCGAGGCACCGGCAGCATCGAGCCAGTCCTTGACCGACATCTGGTCGATGCCGGGGGCGACACGGTCATAGGATGCTTCCATCGCCGCGCTCTCCATTGCGATCCGGGCGGCGAGGGGCTTGAACTCCGTGATCAAGTCAGCCTCGCTCACGTTAATCCCGTCGACGACAAAGCGCTCGTGCGCGGTCATCGTGCTGCGGTCGATCAGGCCGATGTTGAAGCGTTTGGCCAATGCCAGCATGTCGGCGTGGTTCGAGTTGACCAGATGTCCGCCGTCCTCGACATACAGGGCCTCCTCGGGCAAGCCCGCTGAGGTCAGCACTCGCCCACCAACCCGTCCGCGCGCCTCATAAATCGTGGCATCGACTCCGGCGGCGATCAGCCGGTCGAGCGCAACCAGCCCCGCGAGCCCGGCACCGATGATTGCGACGCGGGATTTGCGGCTAGATTTTGCCATTGCAGGGTATTCAGCCAGTGGCAGAGCGGTTGCGGCGCCCAGCGCGGCAAGCAGTTCGCGCCGGTTGATACCGGGCGAGCGTTGATGGGTGGCGTCACTGCCTGTTTGTGCCGCTTTGACGATCAGCCGCCAGACTGTTCCTGAACCGCGCATCGCTTTTGCCCTCCCCCTGGAACAGGTTCAAGGCTAGTTTAAAGACGGGGCGCGTCAAGATTTCGCGTGATTGTGGCTGGATTTTCATGTTGAGCGGTACCACATGCGGCTCTCACGCAGGAGGCTGGCTTTATGCTCAACAGTATCTGGGCACAGATCGCGCTGGCAATGGTCGCGCTGGCGGGGACTGCGACGGTTGCCGATGCGCGCAGGATGCGGCGGCGGGATTTCGACCGCGTCGGCTTCATGCCCTGGCCGACGATCCTGATCGTCGCACTCGTGATTGCGGTGTTCGCTACCGCGCTGGCGCTCAAAGGGCTGTAACGCCCTGCGTTAGTTACAGGCAAGCTTCCAGAAACGCCTGTTCAAATCCGAACTGCCGCGCTTTTTCCAGCGTGTAGGGGCGAAGGCCCGTCGAGCGATAGTCGCCGATGATCTTGCCGTCGGCGCCTTCATCGAGATATTCGAACTTGAACAGCTCCTGCGTCACGATGACGTCGCCCTCCATGCCGATCACCTCGGTGATGTTGGTGACGCGGCGTGACCCATCGCGCAGACGCTTGACCTGAACGATGAGGTCAACCGACTCGGCGATCTGACGGCTGATCGCCTCTTTGGGGATCTTGATGTCGCCCATCAGGATCATGTTTTCCATACGGCCAAGCGCCTCGCGCGGGCTGTTGGCGTGGAGCGTGCACATTGATCCATCATGGCCGGTGTTCATTGCTGCGAGCAGATCGAAGCACTCGCTGCCACGAATTTCGCCGAGGATGATGCGGTCAGGGCGCATACGCAGCGCGTTCTTGACCAGATCGCCGATGCTGATTGCACCCTTGCCTTCCAGGTTGGGCGGACGCGTTTCCAGTGGCAACCAGTGTGGCTGTTGCAGGCGAAGTTCGGCAGCATCCTCGATGGTCAGCACGCGCTCACCCGGATCGATCATTTTCGACAATGCATTGAGCATGGTCGTCTTGCCCGAACCGGTGCCGCCCGAAATGACGACGTTGAACCGGCAGGCTCCGGCAATTTTGAGCGCGGTCGCCATTTTGTCCGACATCGCATTCCAATCCTTGAGATTGTCCAGCGTGATCGGCTTTTCGGAAAACTTACGAATAGACAATGCCGTGCCGCGCAGCGAGAGCGGGGGGATGATGACGTTGACGCGGCTGCCGTCCTTGAGACGGGCATCTGCCAGCGGTGTGGTCTGGTCAACGCGGCGGCCGACCTGGTTAACGATGCGCTGGGCGATCTGCAGCAAATGCTCCTCATCACGGAACTGGATCGGGGCAATGGTAAGCTTGCCCTTCTTTTCGATATAGGTCTGTTCGGGTCCGTTGACC
Organism: Blastomonas sp.; assembly: GCF_041747255.1. GTDB lineage: Bacteria > Pseudomonadota > Alphaproteobacteria > Sphingomonadales > Sphingomonadaceae > Blastomonas. The sequence goes on from NZ_JBGTFM010000001.1 coordinate 24,612, forward strand.
ATGATGTCGGTGATCTCAGGGTCGGCGAGAAGTTCCTCGAGCGGGCCAAAGCCGAGCAGCTCATCGATCAGCACTTTTTCAAGCGCGAACTGTTCACGCCGGTTCAGCGTCAGCTTGAGCTCGGCCAGCACTTCGAGGATGATCGGACGGAATTCTTCGGCGAGCTCGTCCTTGGTCAGCGTTGCCGCCGCTTCGGGGTCGACACGCTCAAGCAGACGCGGCAGCACCTGCTCCTTGATCTTGTGCACCGATGCCTCGAAGCCTTCGGCGCGCGGGCCATGGTCGGCAATGGCATTGGCACGGTCCGACAGCCGCGTCATCGCTTCGTTAAGCGCCGCGCTTTCCGGAGTTTCATCGACCATATCGAGCGAAGGAAATTCAGCGGAATTAAGATCGGGAAACTGTTCGCCGCCCATGTCAAACGGGGCACCGCTGCGCGATTCAGACGCAGGAGCCGCACCACCTTTCATCGGGCGGGCGACGCCAAAGTTTGGCCGCATCCCGCTGCCCGGCTGCCCAATCCCGTTTTTCCTGCCAAATGCGCTCATCTTGACCGATGTCCTGGATTTTTGTGACCGATCATATTGATCCGCCGACGTTGATCATGGTGAATAGACCGGAAACTTTGACAATCTCCTAACGGCTGCCCCCTGCCAGATGGGGCGCGCATGGTGTGCCGATCATGCTGCTTGCACTGCTGTGAATATTGGTGATTAAGCCAGCAAAAGATTAACAATCAGCGAGCAGGACGGCGTATTGAGCAACAAGCGATCATCGCCGACCGCAGCCAGTGCCGCGCAGCATGATGTCGCTGCGGGCATGCTGTTTGCACTGGCCGGTTTTGCCTGCCTTTCGGTTGGAGACGGCCTTATCAAGTCGCTTGGCGGCAGCTGGCCGGGTAGCGCCGTTGCCGCGCTGCGCTATGCCTTTGGCGCCCTCGGGCTTGGCGCAATCCTGTTCCTGAAAGAGGGCCGGGCGGGCTTCCGCCTGCCGCTGCCATGGGTGCAGCTCGCGCGCGGGTTTTCGGTTGCGCTGGCAACAATTGCCTTTTTCTCGAGCATATTCTTGATGCCGCTGGCCAGTGCCACCGCGATCCAGTTCATCAGCCCGATGTTGACCGCGCTGCTCTCTGCGGTGTTTCTGCGCGAGCCGATCAGCCGCGGCGCATTGCTTGCCAGCCTGCTTGCCTTTGTCGGCGTGATCATCGTGCTGCGCCCCAGTTTTGTAGACTTGGGCTGGGTTGCGTTGATGCCGTTGGTCGCGGCCATCGGCATGAGTTGGCTCATGATGGCGAACCGTCAGGCGTCCGGATCGGGCAGCGTTTTGCTCATGCAGTTTCTGATTGCCGCGATCGCCGCCCCAATTTTGATCGCTGCGACCGCCATTGGCCATTTTAGCGGGTTTGAACCATTACAGGTCGGCTGGCCAGACGACCACACGATCATGGTCTGCGCAACGGTCGCAATCACGGCCAGCGTGGCGCACATGCTGATCTATATTGCAACGGACCGCAGCTCAGCGGCAACCGTGGCACCGATGGTCTATGTGCAAATCTTGGTCGCGATCGCGATTGGCGTGATATTCTATCAGGATTATCCTGACCAAATTGCGATGGCGGGCACGGCGCTAATCATAGCCAGTGGCCTTTACCTGTGGTCACGGGGCAGGGCATAAGCGTTTGCGGAGGCGATGATGAATGTAACCGGATGGATATTTGCGCTGCTGGCGCAGGCTGCGGCCGCACCTGCGCAACCTGCGTTGCCGTGCTGGCTGAGTGGCTCATGGCAGTCAGAGGAAGGCGAGGGGCGCTGGACAGAGGAAAACTGGACCGATTGTCGCGCCGACACGATGCTGGGCACCGGACGCGGCGGACGCGGGGAGGAGGCGCGCAGCTTCGAGTTCATGCGTATCGCGCGCAACGAAAACGGCGATCTGATGTTCTGGGGTCAGCCATTTGGCAATCCGGCGGCGGGCTTCCGGGCGGTTAAGGCAGGTCCTGCCGAAATCGTGTTCGTCAATCCCAACCACAATTACCCGCAGCGCATCCGCTACTGGATGGAAGGGGAGATGCTGTACGCCGAGGCATCGATGCTCGACGGCAGCAAGCCGCAGGCGTGGCGTTACAAGCGGGTGGCGAAGTAAACGGGAGAAACGTTAGCCTGAAACGCGTTCAGCGAGGACTGTCAGCCCCTGTTCGTTGACCTCGGCAAAGCCGCCTTCGATGGCGATCGTCTCGGGCATCGCGCCTGCGCTCTTGTAGATCGCGACCATGCCGTCGCGCACCGTCGACATCAACGGGGCATGGCCTTCGAGCACGCCAAACTCGCCCTCGGCACCGGGCACGACGACCATATGGACGTCTTCTGAGCGGACGAGCCGTTCGGGCGTGACGAGTTCAAAATGCAGTGCCATTTTCATTCCTTCCCCCTCTCTCCTTCAGGGGAGAGGGCCGGGGAGAGGGGCGATGTGCCATACTCTCCAACAATATCATCGGGTAAAGGAGTGTCCCCCTCTCCCAACCTCTCCCCTGAAGGGGAGAGGAGTTAGGCTTACGCTGCCTCAGCGAGCTTCTTGCCCTTTTCAACGGCTTCTTCAATGCCGCCGACCATGTAGAAGGCCGCTTCGGGCAGGTGATCATATTCGCCGTCGACCACCGCCTTGAAGCTCTTGACAGTGTCTTCGAGCGAAACAAACTTGCCCGAGATGCCGGTGAACACTTCGGCGACGTGGAACGGCTGCGACAGGAACTTCTGGATCTTGCGCGCGCGGGCCACAGTCAGCTTGTCCTCTTCGGAAAGCTCATCCATGCCCAAAATCGCGATGATGTCCTGCAGTGACTTGTACTTTTGCAGCGTTGACTGCACGGCGCGCGCGGTGTCGTAATGCTCTGCGCCGACAACGCGTGGTTCGAGCACGCGGCTGGTCGAATCGAGCGGGTCAACCGCCGGATAGATGCCGAGTTCGGAGATCGCGCGGTTAAGAACAGTCGTCGCATCAAGGTGGGCAAACGATGTGGCAGGGGCAGGGTCGGTCAAGTCATCTGCGGGAACATAGATGGCCTGCACCGAGGTGATCGAGCCCTTGTTGGTCGAGGTGATACGTTCCTGCAACTGGCCCATGTCGGTCGACAGGGTCGGCTGATAGCCCACGGCCGAAGGGATACGACCCAACAATGCCGACACTTCCGAGCCCGCCTGCGTGAAGCGGAAGATGTTGTCGACGAAGAACAGCACGTCCTGGCCTTCCTGGTCGCGGAAATACTCCGCGATGGTCAGTCCCGACAGGGCAACGCGCGCGCGCGCGCCCGGGGGCTCATTCATCTGGCCGTAGACCAAAGCCACCTTGGAACCTTCGCTGATCGCCTCGCCCGCTTCGTTCTTGGCGATCACGCCTGCGTCGAGGAATTCGTGGTAGAGGTCGTTGCCCTCGCGGGTACGCTCGCCCACGCCTGCGAACACGCTGGTGCCGCCATGGCCCTTGGCGATGTTGTTGATCAGTTCCTGGATCAGCACGGTCTTGCCGACGCCGGCGCCGCCGAACAGGCCGATCTTGCCGCCCTTTGCATAAGGCGCGAGCAGATCGATCACCTTGATGCCGGTGACGAGGATTTCGGATTCGGTTGATTGCTCGATGAAGGCAGGTGCCTGCGCATGAATAGGCTGGGTCTGCTTGGCACCAATCGGGCCGCGCTCGTCGATCGGCTCACCGACGACGTTCATGATACGGCCCAGCGTCTCGGGGCCGACCGGCATGCGGATCTGCCCGCCGCTGTCAGATACGTTTTGCCCGCGCACCAGACCATCCGTGCCATCCATCGCGATGCAGCGTACGGTGTTTTCTCCCAGATGCTGCGCGACTTCAAGCACCAGCCGGTTGCCGTTGTTGTCGGTTTCCAGCGCGTTCAGGATGGCGGGGATTTCGCCGTCAAAGGTCACGTCTACGACCGCGCCGATAACCTGGCTGATCTTGCCGATATTGTTGGTGGATGCCATGGGTCAGTTTCCTGCTTGTGAAAGGACTTTACAGCGCTTCGGCGCCGGAGATGATTTCGACGAGTTCGGTGGTGATCGCGGCCTGGCGGCTGCGATTATAGAGAATCGTCAGGTTGTTGATCAGATCGCCTGCGTTGCGCGTCGCGTTGTCCATGGCGGTCATCGACGCGCCCTGTTCTGACGCGGCGTTTTCGAGCAATGCGCCGAACACTTGGGTAGTGACGTTACGCGGCAGAAGTTCGGCGAGGATGTCTTCCTCATCGGGCTCATATTCCACCGCAGCATCGGTGACCGCAGCACCACCCTCGGGAATTGCCACCGGGATAATCTGGCGCCCAATCGGTTCCTGCACCAATGCTGAGCGGAACTTGGAATAGAACAGGTGCGCGACATCGAACTGGCCGTCCTCAAACATTTTGATGACGTCGGCAGCGATGGCCTGCGCTTCGGCAAATCCCTGATTCTTGAGCGCGGTCGTGTCGTAATAGCGCACGATCTGCTTGCCGAATTCGCGGACGATAACTGCGCGGCCTTTGCGCCCAACCAGATAGAACAGCACGGTCTTGCCCGCCGCTTCCAGCTCGCGCACCTTGATCCGCGCAGCCTTGACGATGTTGGCGTTGAACGCTCCGCACAGGCCGCGATCGGATGTCGCGATGATGATCAGGTGCGTCTGGTCTTTGCCGGTCCCAGCCAGCAGCTTGGGTGACGAATCGCTGATCGTGATCTTCGATCCAAGCGAGGCCATCACCCGTTCCAGCCGCAGCGCATAGGGACGCGCAGCCTCAGCCGCCGCCTGCGCCTTGCGCAGCTTGGCCGAGGCGACCATCTGCTTGGCCTTGGTGATCTTCTGGGTCGATTTGACCGAGGCGATCCGACCCTTGAGTTCTTTCAGACTGGCCATTCTTGTCCTTCCACTCCCTCCCCCCTTGAGGGGAGAGGGTCGGGGAGAGGGGAATGCAGATCAACGCTTGGCGTGACTGCTCCTCTCCCATCCCTCTCCCCTGCAGGAGAGAGGGCAATGCATATCAAGCAAACGTCTTCGCGAAACTGTCCAGCGCAGACTTCAGGCTGGCCTTGGCTTCATCGCCCAGATCCTTGGAATCGCGGATCGTGGCGAGCACAGATGCGTGATCGGTGCGCAGAAAGCTGAGCATCGCGGCTTCATATTCATTCACCCGGTTCACCGGGACGCTGTCGAGATAGCCGTTGGTGCCAGCGAAGATCGAAGCGGTTTGCTCTTCGAACGGCATTGGGCTGTATTGTGCCTGCTTGAGCAGCTCGGTCAGGCGCGCGCCCCGATTGAGCAGCTTCTGCGTCGATGCATCAAGGTCAGACCCGAATTGCGCAAATGCCGCCATTTCGCGATACTGAGCAAGCTCGAGCTTGATCGAGCCCGAGACCTTCTTCATCGCCTTGGTCTGCGCTGCAGACCCCACGCGCGACACCGACAGACCCACGTTGATCGCCGGGCGAATGCCCTGGTAAAAAAGATTGGTTTCAAGGAAGATCTGGCCGTCGGTAATCGAGATCACGTTGGTCGGGATATAGGCCGACACATCGCCTGCCTGGGTTTCGATGATCGGCAGCGCGGTCAGCGAGCCCGAACCATTGTCGGAATTCATCTTGGCGGCGCGTTCAAGCAGACGTGAGTGCAGATAGAACACGTCCCCGGGATAGGCTTCACGACCCGGAGGACGACGCAGCAGCAGCGACATCTGGCGATATGCGACGGCCTGCTTCGACAGATCATCATAAACGATCAGCGCATGCATGCCATTGTCGCGGAAGTACTCGCCCATGGTGCAGCCGGTGTAAGGCGCAAGGAACTGAAGCGGTGCGGGCTCCGAGGCGGTTGCGGCAACGACGATGGTGTATTCCATCGCGCCCGATTCTTCGAGCTGGCGCACGATCTGCGCAACGGTCGAGCGCTTCTGGCCGATGGCGACATAGATGCAATACAGCTTCTTGCCTTCATCATCGCCGGCATTGGCCTGCTTCTGGTTGATGAAGGTGTCGATGGCGACAGCGGTCTTGCCAGTCTGACGGTCACCGATGATCAGTTCGCGCTGGCCACGGCCGACGGGCACAAGCGCGTCAATTGCTTTGAGGCCGGTCTGAACGGGTTCATGCACCGATGTGCGCGGAATGATGCCCGGAGCCTTGGTTTCAACACGCATGCGCTTTTCAGCAACGATCGGACCCTTGCCGTCAATCGGATTGCCAAGGCCATCAACGACGCGGCCAAGCAGGCCCTTGCCGACGGGAACGTCAACGATGGTGCCGGTGCGCTTGACGACATCGCCTTCCTTGATCTCGGTATCTGCACCGAAGATCACGACGCCGACATTGTCAGCTTCAAGGTTGAGCGCCATGCCCTTCACGCCGTTGGAGAATTCGACCATCTCACCGGCCTGAACCTTGTCCAGCCCATGAATGCGGGCGATGCCATCGCCGACGCTGAGCACGCTGCCTACTTCGGAAACTTGCGCTTCGGTGCCAAAGTTGGCGATTTGATCCTTGATAACCTTGGAGATTTCTGCGGCACGAATGTCCATGAGAATATTAGCCTTTCATCGCTTGGCTGAGCGTGTTGAGACGGGTCTTGATGCTGGAATCGATCATCTGGCTGCCCATGCGGACGATCAGGCCGCCCAATATGGACGGATCGACCTTGGCGGTGATTTTGATGGTGCGACCGGCGCGATCCTTCAACTGCTTGCGGATTTCATCGATCTGGGGCCCGGACAGCGGGAACGCCGAGGTGACCTCTGCGCTGACTTCCCCGCGATGCGCGGCCACCATCGCATCGAATGCGGTCAGCACCGGCGACAGCTGGTTCAGGCGGCGGTTCTGCGCGAGCACGCCGACCAGATTGGCGGTGAGCGGATCGAGCTTCAAAACGTTGCTCACTGCGGCGACAGCTTTTTCGGCATCGCTGCGGCCAACTGTAAAGCTGTTCACAAGCAACGCAAAATCTTCTGAGTCGGTCAGCGCAGCGCGCAGCGTGGCGACGCTGGCCTCAACTTCGGCCAGATGCTTTTCGTCGCGGGCCAGCGCAAACAATGCTGAGGCGTAACGCCCTGCCAGACTGGCCTGTATCCCGCCGGAAATGTCCACGCGAATGCTTTCCCTTGCCGTGTTGCTTTTGGTTCAGGTGAAACGGCCTGCCTTGCAAGAAGATCGACCTGACGGCGCGGCGGTTAGCACTCATCATGTTGCATTGCAAGACGAGGCGAAACTTCATCGTCGCAGCATCCAAACCCTGCGAAACGCAAGGATTGCGACAGTTTGATGAAGGGTTTGTTTACCAAATATTTGGCCGCGCATGTCACCAGATGCTTGCGCTTCGACCGATGTTTCGCTTCGCAAAAATGGAATCGCCACGCACAATGCCCCAGCTCAGCTTTCGTCGCAAAGAATGGATCAATTATCTCGCTGCCATGAGCGTCCAGGCCAAGGTCAGGCTTGGCCTTGCGGTGATGCTCGGATTTCTGGCATTTCTGGCAGTTGCATCAATCAGCGTGGTGGTTGTCACGCAATACACGACCAGCCAGCTGATTGCCAACCGCATCCAGCCGACCATCCGCATGCAGGCGATCATCGATGACTATCGAGATGCCCTGTCGGTCTCAAGCAAAGTGCGCGCCGAGGTCATGCCGGTCGCCAGCGCCCTGAGTGCGATCAATGCGCTTGAACGTGGCATCGAAACAAACTGGGTAAAGCTTGAGACCAGTGCCTTTGCCGAGGATTTTGCGCCCGAGATGGCAGAACTTACGCGCAACCGCCAAAAGGCGGACGAGGCGATCGAGAAGTTGCGCAAGATCCTGCGCAGCGGTCAGCTCGACGACATCGATTATTTTGTCTCAAACGAATTGAATCACGGGTTCGATCCGATGCTGATCACCAGCCAGAATATCATCGATGCCATGCGCGCGCGCGCAGGTGTCCAACTGGCGAGGCTACGCTACGTTTATCTGTCAGTCTTTGTGCTGGCTGGGGTGATGATGCTTGCCGCCGGCCTGTTCGTGAACTGGTGCGTGCGCTACACGAATCGCAGCTTTCTGGTGCCGCTCGTCAGTCTGGCCGACTATGCGATGCCCGAGAATCGCGACAAAGTTGCGCCCCAGGTGCTGGGGCTGCGTCGGCGCGACGAGATCGGCGCGATTGCGCGCGCAATCCACCGTTCGCACGCCAAGGCCGACCGCGCGCTGGCTGCTGAAAAGGAGCGGCAGGCAACAAAATTCCAGCTGCAGCGTGAACAACTCGACCGTCAGGAGGAACGCGACCGGCGCGCACGCGATCTCGACGCATTGTTTGCCGACAATGAGGCGCGGCTTTCTGTGTTGTCCAATGATCTCGCACGCGCGGCGCAAGGCATGCGCGACAGTGCCCAGATGATGAAGCACAGCGCGGCACAAGCCCAGGATTATAGCCTTTTTGTCGCGACCCATGCCAACCAGACCGCTGATTCGATGCAGACGATCGACGCATCGGGACGCCATTTGATGGCCACCGGCGGCGAAGTCCGCGCGTTGGTGGCGGGCAGCGCCCGTAATGTTCACGAGGCGCATTTGGCGAGCCGGACCAGCCGCGAAACTGCCCAGAACCTGCAGACCGTTGCTGATGAAATTTCGGGCATTCTCGCGTTGATCACCCACATTGCCAAACAGACCAACCTGCTGGCGCTGAACGCCACCATTGAAGCGGCGCGAGCGGGTGATGCCGGACGCGGCTTTGCGGTGGTGGCGCAAGAGGTCAAGAACCTCGCCAGCCAGACCCAAACTGCCGCTGCATCGGTGGAAAGCCGTCTTGGCGCGATTGCCAGCATGACGCTTGAGGTGTCCGCCTCGATTGTTGCGGTCGATGGCCAGGTTGACGAAATTCGCCAAAACTCCGATCGGATCGATGAAGCGGTGACCGAACAACACAGGGCCAGCAGCGATATCCTTGGATCAATCCGTGAGGTTTTGGCCAGCAGCCAGGAAGTCGTGCAGCATATGACCGAGCTGAAGGAAAAGTCGTCGCACGCCACCGCAACCGCTGATCAGCTCGGGCTGGCGGCCGAGACGATCGCCAGTCAGTCGCTTGAGCTGCGCGAACAGATGCAGCAGCTGGCGCGGGCGGTACAATCCGCCTGACACTGGTCGATGCTTTGACCGCATGATCCGGGACGCCGAACACAGTCACATTGCTTAGGGTCGCTGACATCACCAACAAACGGGAGATGTCATGATGACATACGCCATTCGCGGCTTGCCGCGGACAGACTTTGTGGCTTTATTTGCGTTGGATGACGCATCGCTGGCGGCACGTGGTGCACGGCGCGTTGTTGCTGATCGCAAGCCCGGATTTCCTTGCCGAATCAGCCTGCAGGATGCCGAGCCTGGTGAAGCACTGATTTTGCTGCACCACGTCAGTCACCGAGTCGGCACGCCGTATCGCAGCGCCTATGCGATCCTTGTGCGCGAGGATGCAGCGCAGGCGGCACGTTATTTTGATGCGGTTCCGCCAGTTCTGGACGGTCGCGCAATCGCGCTGAGGGCATTTGATGCCGATGCCATGTTGCGTGATGTCCGGCTCGCAATGCCGGGTGGCGTTGATGCCGGCATTCGCGCGCTGTTTGCCAATCCGGAAATTGCCTATATCCATGCGCACAACGCGGCGCACGGGTGCTTTGCCGCGCGAATCGACAGGGCATGACGTTGCAAACCAGTCTCGACGATGATGCGGCTTGGCAGGCTGTGCTCGCGCGCGATCGGCATTTTGACGGACGTTTCGTCACCGGCGTATTGAGCACAGGCATCTATTGCCGCCCGTCATGCCCGGCGCGGCATCCGGCGCGTGCCAACGTGCGGTTTTTTGTGGACGGTGCAGCAGCGCGCGCCGCCGGGCTTCGGGCGTGCAGGCGATGTTTGCCCGATGATGTTGCGCGCGATGAACGGGCGGTGCTCGATGCGATTGCAGCTATTCGGGGCAGCGACGAACCGCTGGCGCTGGCCGCATTGGCGACACAAAGCGGCTATTCGCCTGCGCATTTCCAGCGCCTGTTTACCCGGAACACGGGGCTGTCACCCGCCGCTTATGCTCGTGCCTTGCGCAGCGAACGCGCGCATACGGCGTTGAGCGCGGCTGACCGCGTCACCGATGCTGTCTATGACGCAGGATATTCAGGTCCGTCGCGGTTTTACGCGGCGATGAAAGGAAGGACGGGCATGGAGCCATCGGTATGGCGGCGTGGCGGCGAGGGTATGACCATCCACTGGGCGGTGATGCCCTGTTCATTAGGCGATCTGTTGGTCGCCGTGACTGCCAAGGGGGTCTGCCGCCTATCATTCAACGAGACAGCAGCGGACCTTGCAAAGCGTTTTCCCAACGCGACACTGCACGCTGCGACAGCCGGGACCAGCGATATGTTCAACCGCGCCTTGGCCGGAGTAGAAGCCCCAGCGACCGCAGCTCAGGTGCCGATTGATGTGCGCGGCACGGCCTTTCAGGAGCTGGTGTGGAAGGCCTTGAGCGCTATTCCACCCGGAGAAACCCGCAGCTATGCCCAGATCGCCGCGAGCATCGGCAGACCAAAAGCGGTGCGCGCGGTCGGCTCTGCCTGCGGCGCCAACCAGGTTGCCGTGCTGATCCCATGCCACCGCGCGATGCGCACCGATGGCACGCTGGGCGGCTATGCTTATGGTCTGGACATCAAGTCTGCGCTGCTCGACAAGGAACGCAAGGCTTAAAGGTCGCTATTGTGCTGCCGGAGCCCGACGCTTGCAATCATAGACGAACACCTCGTTGGGTTCGGCGGGTAGCGCCTGACGCAATGCCTTTTGCATGTCCTCCAGATCGGTGAGTGCCTCTGGGTTGGTGGTGCAGCTGTTGTTGGTATAGCGGTTGCGGATTTTGCGGGCGGCCTGCATGTTGTCCAGCCCCAACAGGAACGTGTCAGTTCTGAACTGGCTGGTTTGTGGATCGAAGCGGTTGATCAGCACGGTCTGGTCCTCGTTACGAACAAACACGCGCGTCCATCCTTTCACATCGCGGCCATATTGGGTGCGCGCGTTAACACAGCCAGCGGCAGACCAAACAAGGTCGAGGGGCCCGGGCCGGGTGCCGGTGATGCGGCTGCGCTCGGGCACAATTGTGCACTGATAGCGGCCATCGGCGCTGCCCGGCGTGGAAGCTTGAGCGGTCTCGCGCTTGTCCAGCGCGGTCATCGCGGCAACCGCAATATCCTCTGCCTGATCGAAGCCGGGGCGAGTGGCAAAGGCCAGAACGCCAAACAATGCCAGCCCGGCGGCAACGCCAGCGGCAATTTTCATGCGGTTCGCTTCACCGCGCTCATGCAACATGTAAGCCGCAGCGCCGCCAAGCGCGGCCAGAATCATGGCGAGCGCAGCGACCGCCAGATGATTTTCACGCCGGCCGATGATGGTATATTCGGCTTCGCGTAGCGCATCTTGCGCCGCTGCTGATTTAGCCATGGACACGGACAGTTCGCGCTCGCGCGATTCGGCCAATGCCGCCTGGCTGCGCGCGCGTTCTTCCGCTGACAGGTCTGCTGCCGACCGGCAGTCAGTATCTGACAAGCGATAGGCGACCTTGGCATTGCGCAGGAAAGGCAGCAACTCGCGATTCGATATCGCAAAGCCATATTCGGCATCATTGCCGTCTGACAGCGATCCAAAACTGTTGACCCCGACCACGCGCCCGCACAGATCAACCAGCGGCCCGCCGCTGTTGCCCTTGGCGAGCGCGGCAGTGTGCAGGATCGTGTCGAATTCGCGGGTTGTGCGCCCGCTCGACGTCACACCGGGGGTCTTGACCGGTGCCATCGGATTGACCGTTTCGCGTGCATCCAGCCCTTGGGCGCGGTCAACGTTGGCTGGGTAACCAATCGCCATCACCGACGCGCCATCGGCCAGTGGATTGGCGAGCAAGGCAACGCTCGGCAAGCGCCCGCCCTGCACTTCGATCAGCGCGAGATCATTTTTGACAGAGATGGTCTTGAGCGTGCCGCCATAGGTGGTCGTTCCCTCTGACGGGATGATGCCGATGCGGATCGATGCATCGTCAGTCAACGGCGCCAGCAGGTGAGCGTTGGTGACAATCTTGTTCGGGGCCACTGCAAAGCCGCTGCCGTGACCGACATAAAATGTTTCGTCGCCATCGCTGGCAATCAGTACGACGCGCACGACGGATCGGCTGGTCGCCTGGATATCATTGGGGTCTGCTGCGAGCGGCACGGCCAGCGTCGCGACCAGAACGGCGAACAGGGCAGCGAAGATGCGTATGGGGTTCATGGGCTGATGTTCTTAGCTGGTCTGCCCGACGCGTCTAGCGGCAAAGCCACATCGCCGCGCAAAGGCGTTGATCAGACGAAACTGTAGGGATCAACATCGACAGCAAGCCGTGCACCCGGTGGCAGCCGCTCAGGCCCAAGCCACTGCCGGATGATGCGTTGCATTTCCACCGTCCGCCTCGCGTGGACCAGCAGGCGGAAACGATAGCGTCCGCGCAACAACGATAGCGGGGCAGGGGCTGGGCCGTAGACCTGAAAGCCGTCAAGTTCGGGCGCGCTGGCCCTGATCTGCCGCGCGGTGTCTCGCGCCTCGTTCTGGTCTTCTGACGAGATGATGATTGCGGCCAGTCGCCCGAACGGCGGCACTCCGGCATCGCGCCGCGCCTGGGTTTCAGCTGCGTAAAACGCCTCACGGTCGCCGCGCACCAGCGCGTCGATCACCGGCGCGTCAGGGTGGTGCGTCTGCAGGAATACCTGGCCAGGCTTGGCGGCGCGTCCGGCGCGGCCAGCAACCTGGGCGATCTGTTGGAACGTGCGTTCGCCTGCGCGCAGGTCGCCGCCCTCAAGCCCGATATCAGCATCAACCACACCGACCAGTGTCAGTTCTGGAAAATGATAGCCCTTGGTCACCAGCTGTGTGCCGATGATCACGTCGATCAACCTGTTCTCGACCGATGCCACAAACTCAGCGGCTTTTTGCGGTGACCAGATCGTGTCAGAGGTAACAATGGCGGTGCGCGCCGCGGGAAACAGCGCCGCGACCTCATCAGCAATACGCTCCACACCGGGGCCGCAGGCGACAAGACTGTCGGCCTCGCCGCATTGCGGACAGGCAGCAGGCCGGGGGTCGCCATGGCCACAATGGTGACAGGCGAGGCGCCCCGACAGCCGATGATCAACCATCCATGCGGTGCAATTGGGGCACTTGAACCGGTGCCCGCAGTTGCGACACAGGGTAAGCGGCGCATAGCCGCGACGGTTGAGGAACAGCAGCGACTGCTCGCCGCGCTGCAGTCGCGCTTGCATTGCTGCAACCAGCGGTGGCGCAAGCCAATGCCCGCGTGCCGGGGGATGCTTCGTCAGGTCAATCAGCGCGATGTCGGGCAGCGTCGCGCCGCCAAACCGGTGTTCGAGCACCAAAGCCTCATAGCGCCCGGCATCGGCCATCACCCGGCTTTCCAGCGCAGGTGTTGCACTGGATAGCACCACAGGGCATTGCTCGAATTGGCCGCGCATCACCGCGACATCGCGCGCATTGTAACGCACGCCATCCTCCTGCTTGAAGCTGGTTTCATGCGCCTCATCGACCACGATCAGCCCAAGCTGAGCATAGGGCAGGAACAGCGCCGAGCGCGCCCCGACGATGATCCGCCCATCGCCGGTTCCGATGGCGTGCCATGCGCGCCGCCGCTCGCTCTGCTTCAGGCCAGAATGCCACGCGACTGGCGTTGCGCCGAACCGTGCCTCAATCCGCGCCAGAAATGGCTGGGTGAGCGCAATTTCGGGCAGCAGCAGCAAGATCTGCCTGTCCTGCCGGAGCGCCTCGGCCATCGCTTCGAAATACACCTCGGTCTTGCCCGACCCGGTGACGCCATCAAGTAGGAATGGCGTTGCCTCTTCGGACTTGACCGAACCAATCAGCCGGTCTGCCGCCGCGCGCTGTTCTGGGTTGAGCTGAGGTGCCAGATAGTCCGGGTCAGGCCTTGGATAGGGGCGGTCCATCGTCACCTCGACCGCTTGCATATGCCCCGCCTGCACCAGTGAGCGAATCACGCCCTCCGAGACGCCCGCGAGCGCCGCCAGTTCGCGCACGCTCGCCTGCGCGTCGCCCAATGTGTCGTAAACCATCGCGCGCTGCGGGGTGAGGCGGGCAGGTGGCGGTCCCGATAATCGATATTCGGTGAGGCTGCGCCCGCTGCCCAGCACCGATCCTGTTGGCAAGGTCATCCGCGCGACGGCTGCGGGGTGGGCGAGATAATAATCTGCGGTCCAGGCGATCAGCCTGCGCAGCGGTTGCGCAATGGGCGGCACATCGTGGACCGCGAGCACCGGGCGCAGCTTGGCTGAATCGACAACATCGCCGGCATCGCTGTCGCCATCCCAGACAATCCCGTCGATCCGGCGCGGCCCCAACGGCACCGACACCACGGCGCCAGCTGGAAGCGCCATGCCATCGGGCACGCTGTAATCGAGCGGACCAATCGCGCTGTTGAACAGGAGGACACGGACACGGGGCTTCACCCGCCCACCTTAGGACACAGACGCCCCGGCGTATATCTGGTTAACGGTGCCGCCCATGCGCGCTATAGCCCGGATCGACTCACCTGCGGCGCTTTGACCTGCAGGCAGCTGACAAAAGGGCCAACGCGCATGAAATTCTTCGCCGACACCGCCGACACTGCAGACATCGCCGATCTGGCCGCCACCGGCCTGCTTGACGGGGTAACCACCAACCCGTCGCTGATCGCCAAATCGGGTCGTGATTTTATCGAGGTGACACG
>NZ_JBGTFM010000002.1:0-6739 GCF_041747255.1 Blastomonas sp.
GATGGCAGCCGCATCGTGCTGTATGATGACAGCCCGCTGAAATCATCCGCGCGCGCCTGGTTCATGCTCACCATGTTCGGCGCCCACGCGGTCGCCATCCTCGATGGCGGTATCGCCAAGTGGAAGGCCGAAAGCCGCCAGATCAAGACCGGCAAGGAGGCGCTGCGTCACCGCCACTTCACCGTCTGGGAAGACAAGAAAAACGTGCGCTCCAAGGCGGATATGCTGGGCAACCTGCATAGCAAGGCCGAACAGGTGGTCGATGCCCGCCCGGCAGCCCGCTTTGCCGGTACCGATCCCGATCCACGCCCCGGCATTGCCGCAGGGCATATTCCCGGCGCGGTCAATGTACCGCACTCCACTTTGTTCAACCCCGACGGCACGTGGAAAACCGGTGATGCGCTGAAATCCGCGTTCGAGGCGGCGGGGGTCGATCTTGCCAAGCCCATCGTCACCACCTGCGGTTCGGGGATGACCGCCAGCGTCGTCGCCTTTGGCGCGCACCTGCTGGGCAGCACCGATGTTGCGCTGTATGATGGCAGCTGGACCGAATGGGGCGCTGACGCCGACACGCCCAAGGCGCTGGGTTGAGCTAACGCATTCCCTCTCTCCTTTAGGGGAGAGGGCAATGAGACTTGGCGAGCAAAGCGAGCCTAGTCGCAATGGGAGAGGGGCGAGTGATACAGCAACGGCTCCTCCCCTCTCCAACTACGCCTAACATGCTGGCGCATGTAAGGCTTCATATCCTCTCCCCTGAAGGGGAGAGGGAGCTAACGCATTGACCAAACCCACCGATCCCGGCTCCCCCACCCCCCAGTCCCCTGCCACGCGTCTCGTAACTGGCGGGCGGCGCAGCGCGTGGACCGGAACGGCCGACCAGCCCGGCGCGGTTGTCAATCCGCCGGTGTGGCGCGCGAGCACGCATCTTTATGCCGATACCGCTGCGCTGAAGGCAGGCCCACGCATCAACGAAGATGGCAGGTTTTTCTACGGGCGGCGTGGATCGCCGACACAATGGGCGCTGGCCGAAGCCCTCACCGCCATGGAACCAGGCGCCGCGGGTACGATGCTGTTCCCCTCGGGCGTCGCCGCGATCAGCGCCGCGCTGCTCAGCGTGCTGTCACCAGGCGACGTGCTGCTGATGACCGACAGCGCCTATGATCCCTCGCGCAGCTTTGCCGATGGGTTCCTCAAACGCTTTGGGGTTGAGACGCGCTATTTCGATCCGCTGGTCGGCGACGGCATCTCCGCGCTGATCTGCCCAAAGACACGCGCCATCCTGATGGAGACGCCCGGCAGCCTGACCTTTGAGGTGCTCGATGTGCGCGCGATTTGTGCGGCGGCCCGTGCCGTCAGCCCCGACATCGCGCTGCTGGTCGACAACACCTGGGCGACCGGGCACCTGCTGCCGGTGCTGGCGCTGGGTGCGGATATGAGCATTGTCGCCTGCACCAAATATATCGTCGGCCATTCGGACGTGATGCTGGGTGCGGTGACCGCCAACGCGCGCCATTATCCCGGGCTACGCAAGACTGCGCAGGCTTTGGGTGCGGTCGTCTCGCCCGATGATGCGTGGCTGGCGCTGCGCGGTCTGCGCACGCTCGATGTGCGGATGCGGCAGCATCAGGCATCGGCGCTGCGCATCGCGCAATGGCTGACGGAGCAACCGCAGATCGCGCGCGTGCTCCACCCTGCCCTGCCCTCCTGCCCCGGTCACGATGTCTGGGCGCGCGATTTCGCCGGATCCAGCGGGCTGTTCTCGTTCGTTCTGAAAGGCGGCAGCGACGCTGCGCGCGCCGCGTTGATCGACACGCTCACCCTGTTCGGCATCGGCTATAGCTGGGGCGGGTTTGAAAGCCTCGCCATCCCGGTCGATCCGGCTGGCTGCCGCAGTGCCACCAACTGGCCACCCGAAGGCGATGATCCTGCTGACCGGCTGGTTGTGCGACTGCATATCGGCCTTGAAGATTGCGATGATCTGATCGCCGACCTTGCCAAGGGGCTGGCAGCGTTTACCATCACGGCATGAACAGCGCGATCACGACAACATTGATGCAATGGGAGTGGATCGAGCGCCCCAGTGACCTGCAATATGTCGAAGGCGGATTGGCTGGTATCATCACTGCCGTGGCGCTGCTGATCGGCTGGGGATTGAGCCGCCTCATTTACCTGCGCCTCGCCGCGATCTGGGAACGGCGCGCCGGTTACGAAAGCCAGCTCGCGCGCCGCCGCATCCGTGACATGCTGCGCCGGTTCACCACCGCGATGATCGTCGGCATGGCGCTCAACCTGTATGAGTGGCAGCTGATCGCATCGGTGGTCTATGGCATCACGCTGGCGATCACGCTGGGTCTGTTCATCAACGATCTGGTGCGCGGCGTACGCATGCCCGATTGGCTGGGCACCTTCCTGGGCGTCACGGTGTTCATCGCGATCCTCGCCAGCATGTTCGGCGGGCTCGACCCGATCACCACCGCGATGGACCGGGTTGGCTTCAACATCGGCGCGCGGCGGTTTTCGCTGTTGTGGGCAGTGACCATCGTGCTCACGGTGTTGGTGCTTTACACCGCCGCCCGCGTGGTCACGCGGATGATGGGCCATGTCATCACCAGCAGCGACGGCCTGGATCCGACCCAGAAGCTGCTTGGACAGAAAATCGCCAGCGTCTTGGTCATCGTCGCGGTGTTCTTCATTGGCGTCGATATGCTGGGCATTGATCTGACCGCGCTCAGTTTCTTTTCGGGCGCGTTCGGGCTGGCGGTGGGCTTTGGCCTGCAAAAGACCATCGGCAACCTGTTCGCCGGGATCATCCTGCTGCTCGACCGGTCAATCAAGCCTGGCGACGTGATTGCGGTGCAGGACAGCTTTGGCTGGGTCAACAAAATCGGGGTGCGCGCGGTTTCGGTCATCACCCGCGATGGCAAAGAGCACCTCATCCCGAATGAAGACCTGATGACCACGGCGGTAGAAAACTGGTCGTATTCGGACCGCAACGTGCGGATGCGCATTCCGGTCGGCGTCGCCTACACCAGCGATATGCAGAAGGTGCAAAGACTGCTCTATCAGGCGGTCGATGAAAGCCCGCGCGTGCTCAAGAAGCCCGAGCCCAAGGTCTGGATGACCGATTTTGGCGACAACAGCGTCAACTGGGAAATCCGCGCCTGGATCAGCGACCCCGAAGGCGGCATGGGCAACATTCGCGGCGATGTGCTGATGCGGGTGTGGAACTTGTTCAAGGAAAACGACATCGAAATCCCGTTCCCGCAGCGCGATATCTATATCAAGGAACTGCCGGGGATGGGTGGGGGCGAGAAAGATCGGGCGCAGACGCCTCCAGCGATTGACGAATAGCCCCCCACCGCTCAGCCTGAGCTTGTCGAAGGCCCCCCGCACACGCTGGCCGTATAGCGAGGGCTTCGACAGGCTCAGCCTGAGCGGGTTTTGGCTAGGGTCAGTCTGAGCTGACCTTTGTCAATTACCGCCCGCCATTCGCCACAATATCAACCTCGGTGCCGCCATTGGCCATCGGCTTGAGGAACAGCACATAGGCGCTGTCATCGGCCTTGATGCCGCCCAGCACATGGTCTGACCCGCGAAGTTGATACTCGGCCGAATAGCCGCTGCGCCGCGCCTTGGTGTAATAGAAATCCACCACGTCCTTCAGCTTGGCCGGGGTGGTGAAATTGACGACGCGAATGTTGCACTGGCCTTGATCGACCCCGGCGGCCTCCTTGACATTGGCGCGCGGATAGACCGCAAAATCGGCGGGCATCCGGTTGGCCCAGCCCATTGCGTATTCCAGCTTGCCAGTGCACGCGCCGGTCTGCTGCGCGGCCTTCGCGCCCAGGGTGCTGCCCTGGTTGCAATCCTTGCACTCCTCGGCGGCGACGGTCTTGGGCTCGGGTGCCTTCATCAGACCACGCGGACCGATCGCCGCGGCGGCGGCCTTCTGCGTTGCCGCCAGCGCGCCCTTGGGCACCGCGCCCGAAGGCACCGAACCATCGCTGCCCTCGCCCAGAACCGCATTGCGATTGGATTTGTCGACCAGATCGGGATCGACCAGAATCTGGTCTTCGAGCGCGCCTGCCATTGCGGGGTCCGACGCGTCCGCGAGCAGCGCAGCGTCTTCGTTCTGCGCGGCGGTATCTTCAGCATTCTCGCACCCAGCCAGCGCGAGCGTCGCAGCGGTCAACCCAAGCAGATGGCGCGAAAACGCAAACGAACGGTGTGCCATGGCGGATATCCTCAAAATGTCATCACGATGCCTTTCATGCCAGAAAGGCTCTTAGCATGACGTTAGCCATGCCTTGGCATTTTAGATACTGTCCCGACAAAAGAGGGTTAACCGCCAGGAATTGCCAACCGAGCCTGTATCAAAGCGGGATTCGACACCAGACCGTTTCAGGATCGGACGAATTTCGCGCGGTTCTTCTGCCACTCGGCCTTTGATTGGCCATAGCTGTCGACGGGAAAATCATGATAGGGATCGGGCAAACGGGTCGGCCCTTGATTGCGCGATCCCAACCGCTCGGCCAGCACAATTGATGCGCGGTTTTCTGGATCGATCGTGTGAATCACATTCTCCCAGCCCAGTAGATCAAACGCGTAGTCGATGGTCGCAACTGCGGCTTCGAGGGCGTAGCCCTTGCCCGCATGGCTGCGCCGCACGCCCCAGCCGACTTCTTCGCCCGGCCAGCCTTCAGGGTACCACGGGCCGATGCGGCCGATCCATTCGCCGGTGTCGCGGGTAATCAGCGAGAACATGGCATAACCGCGAATATGCCACGCGCCCGCCATCGCACACAGCCCGCGCCATGCGGCGGCGCGTGACTGCACCCCGCCCAGATAGCGCATCGTTTCTTCATCGGCGGAAAATTCAGCCCAGGCGTCAAAGTCCTCAGCCCCTGGCGGGCGCAGGATCAGCCGCTCGGTCACCAATATCGGTCCGTTGATCATGATGCGCGCCCCCTGAATGCTGGGCACGGTTCATACGCAGCCACTGGCCAAAAAGAAACCCCTCCCCGCTGTTAGGCGGGAAGGGGTTCGCGTCACCCGGAGCGCTGGGTGGCGTGAATTAGCGGCAGCGGTAACCGTTGTTACCACCGCGATCGATCGAGCGGCCAAGCAGCGCGCCGCCGATGCCGCCGATGATTGCACCGACAGTGCGGTCACCGCGTCCGGCAATCTCGCTGCCCGCCAAGGCACCTGCCGCGCCGCCGATCAACAGACCGGTGGTGCCGTTGTCGCGACGGCAGTAAAACCGTCCGTCGTTGCCGCGCCATGCCTGGCCATTCCAGCCCTGCACCGCGCGCCGGTCAAAGCGATCATCGTAGCGGTCATTGAATCGACGATCGAAACGACGATCATAGCGACGATCAAAGCGATCATCATAACGGTCATCGAAGCGACCATCGCGGCCATAATAGCGATCATTGCCATAGCCGCGGCGCTGCCAGTCATTGTCATAGCCACGACGATACTGGTGTGCGCTGGGCGCCTGATGGGTGATGCCATAAGCGGCGGCGATATTGACGCTGTCGTGCGACAGAGGAGCAGCCATCGCAGGCGCTGCGGTCAACGTGACTGCACCGGCGGCGGCAGCAGCGAAAAGAAACTTCTTCATCATTCGTCTCCCTTGAGACCGGGACAGCGCCGATTCGCTTTCCCTTGTGTTCATATTTAAGGGAGTGAAGGTGAACGGATTATGGAATGGTTATTCATCTGCGGGAAGGCTTTTCTGACAGATCAGATTGGGCTCGATATGTGTTTTTGCGCCAAGACCTCCCATGCAGGCCCTATGCAGCCTGATCAAACCCGTTGCTCGCTTCCCAGCCGAGACACGCCAGCAAGATTGGCTTAGGCACTTTCTTTTCCCCATTGGAGTAATATGCGACCATCCGCCTGGAAACCCCAAGCGCGTCCGCCGCTTTTGACAGGGACAAGCCATGGCGTAACCGCCATTCCAGAAACGCCCGCGAATCACCGTGACCGGTCGCCGACAGCGTCTCAAGCCAAAGCAAATCCGCTCCAATTTCCACGCCTGAGGGCCAAACAAGGCTATGCCCCCAATCACCCAGTTCGACCTTTGCGAATGCGCCCGGCAGGCGGATAGCAGCGAAGGCGCGGTCCTTTAGGATGAGACCGAGATCGATATCCACCTCACTGTCATCAGACCAGCAGAGAAGCAGCGTCGAAGGACCTGTCGCCTTTGCACCGACGATAGTGCGGGTCTTGTCACTGAACGTCATCCATTCAACTCCTGCCATGTGCTCAGGAGCACATCTTGATGGGAACGCGCCCATGCCAACGCATCTTTCAGAACGGTCGCCGGGACAGTGCCGACGATGAGGTCGAATGACATTATCGTTATCGAGCACCGAAAATCGGGTCCTTCGATATGAAAATGCGGCACCCCATGGTCGCGGCTATAGATTGCGATCTTCCAGTTTGCGCTTCGGTGCATTGTAACCATGACCGCACACTAGTGCAACTGTTGCATTAGCACAAGCGGTGTGCCGCATTGCCTGAGGAACAGCAAACGTAAGTCAGGCAAGCAATATGCTGCATGCTTTCGCGCTAACCAGCACAGCAAAATGCCCCTCCCGTCGCCGGGAGAGGCCTTTATTCGTTGCGCTAGCCGCGGGCGTTTAGCGGCAGCTGACGCGGCTGCGGTCGATCGCGCGGCCGGCAGCTGCACCGCCCAGGCCGCCAACGACGGCACCCAGCGTCTTGTCACCGC
>NZ_JBGTFM010000003.1:0-5807 GCF_041747255.1 Blastomonas sp.
CGGTCGAGCGCGCCGCCGACCGCGCCGCCGCGCGCACACAAGTGATGGCGATGATGGGCGAGGTCGAGGCGAAAATCCGCTCGGCGCGCATTTTTATTGAGCAATATGGCGGGCACCCCGTGCGGCTCGCGGTGCTGCCCGAATACCTCTTCACCAGCTATCCTGGGCGCATTTCAATCCCGGACTTCGCCGCGATCGCCGCGTTCGAGATGCAAGGGCCCGAATATGACGCGCTGGGCAAGATCGCGCAGACGCTCAACCTGTTTCTGGCGGGCAACGCCTATGAGGTCGATCCGAATTTTCCGGGCCTGTATTTTCAGGCGAGCTTTGTCATCGCGCCTTCGGGCGACATCGTGCTGCGTTACCGGCGCTTGAATTCAATGTTCGCGCCGACGCCGCACGATGTGTGGAGCAAGTATCTGGATGTCTATGGCATTGACGGCGTGTTCCCGGTGGCGCGCACCGAGATCGGCAACCTGTCGGCGATCGCATCGGAGGAAATCCTCTATCCCGAGATTGCCCGCGCGCACGCGCTTCGCGGGGCCGAGCTGTTTGTGCACAGCTCATCTGAAATCGGGTCGCCGCTTGATACCAACAAGGATATCGCCAAGCGCGCACGCGCCTTTGAGAACATGGCCTATGTCGTCTCAGCCAACACCGCAGGCATCGAGGGCACCAGCCTGCCGCTCGCCAGCGCCGACGGCAACAGCCAGATCGTCGACTGGAAGGGCCGCGTGGTCGCCGAATCAAACAGCGGCGAGACATTCACCGCCTTTGCCGAGATCGACCTGGGGGCACTGCGTCACGCGCGCCGTACGCCCGGCATGACCAACTATCTGGCGCGCCAGCGGCTGGAGCTGTTTGCAGCAGCGTACCAGACCGTGCGGCATCCGGCGGACGGGATGCTCGAAGGCACCGCGATCAGGGTGCCCGACCGCGACTATTTCAAGCGCACGCAAGAACAGGTGATCGAGCGGATGGTGAAGGACGGGCTGATCTGAGCGTCTTGTGCGCGCCCCGTTTTCCGGCGAAAGCCGGAGCCCAGGAGTCAGATCGCGCTTAGCCGCCCTGGATTCCGGCTTGCGCCGGAAAACGGAGAATGAACGAGGACTAGCATGACGCACCAATTCGATGTCGCCCCGCCCTATACCGCCGTTGCGCTGCATGGCGTGTCGCCGCAGCCCAGCCATGACGAGGCGGCGCGGTTCAATTTCCTCGCTAACCTCAACAAATATCTCTCCGGAACGCTGGGTCCCGGCAACAGGCTGGCGTATGACACGCGCGTGCTGCCCGCCTTCGTCGCCGAACATGGCCGCGAACCGAAGGACCGGTTCGAAATCCGCCACGCGATGAACCGCGACCCGCATCACCGCTTCTGGTCGGCGCTCAAGCGCAACAGCATGGAGATGCGCCAGCAGAACGGCCGCGCGATGGTGCTGCGCCAGCTTGATGAACTGAACGCCCGCGCCCGCCAGTATAACGAGGGCCGTGACACGCTTGAGCTCGACCCGAGCATCCCGGTGCCACGCTACCAAAGCGCGATCGACATCCACTGCATGCCCGGCAGCTATCACGGCGAGGAAATCCCCGGCGATGTGTCCGCGGGCGCGAATTATGATTGCGGCATCTTCGCCACCACCGCAGGCGGGCTGGGGGCGCTGTCGGATGGCGGCGGTCAGGCCCTGGTCGAATGGATCAGGCGCGCGCGTCCCGGCTGGGCACCGCAGCGCATCCTCGATATCGGCTGCACCGTCGGGCACAATATCGTGCCGTTGGCGCTCGCCTTTCCCGACTGCGAAGTCATCGCCATCGATACCGCCGCACCCTCGCTACGCTATGCCCATGCGCGCGCGCAATCACTGGGCGCGACCAACATCCGTTTCGTGCAGGCCAATGCCGAGGATCTGTCGCGCTGGAGCGATGAAAGCTTTGACTGGGTGCAGACCACGATGTTCCTGCACGAGACCAGCGGCACGGCATTGCCGCGCATCATCGGTGAGGGCTACCGCGTGCTCAAGGCGGGCGGGCTGATGCTGCATCTGGAGCAGCCGCAATATTCCGATGACATGCCGCTTTACGAGCAGTTCATCCGCGACTGGGATGCGTTCAACAACAACGAACCATTCTGGTCGGCGATGCACGCGCTCGACCTCAAGGCGATCATGCGCGCATCCGGTTTTGACGAAGCTGAGCTGTTTGTCACCGGCGTGCGCGCCGTGGTGGATACCAGCATCTTCCCCTCGGCTGGCGATGAGCAGGAAGAAGACCATGGCCGCGCTGCGGTGTGGAATGCTTATGGTGCGTGGAAGGGTGGCAAGCCTGCGTAATCACGGCACCACCTCTTGATTCCCCGCGAAGGCGGGGACCCATCTCCTGACCGTTCCGCTGGACGCAGGGGTGGAGAGATCGCCCCCTTCCTGCGCAGGGGACCGGCTGAGTATTTTGGAGAAGAGTTTTGACCGATCCCATCGACTGGATGACCCGCGCCAATGCGCGCGCCAAGGGCAAGCGTCCCGATTTCCTCGGCGACCACGACAAGGAGCGGATGCTGTCGATTCTGATGGCGGTGATTGGCGAAGTTTCGGTGCTGCGCGAGCGGCTCGATACGGTCGAGCGGCTGCTTGAGGCAAAGGGCACGATCAGCCGCGCCGATATCGAAGGCTATGCGCCAGACCGCGATGCGGGCTTTGAGCGGGGCGCGATGATCCGCGAATATATCGCCCGCATCATGCGCGGACCGCAGCAGATGATGGAAGCGATGCAGACCGACGACAAGCCGGTCGAGGAGCTCAGCCGCGAATTGAAGGAGCTGTGATGACCCAGCTAGCCATGCCCCATCGCACCGTGCGCGGGCAGATCCGCTACACCTCGAAAAAGCCGGGCCTGGAAGACATGGTGCGCGGTGGCGAGTGGTTCAGCTTCACCCATCATGGCGACGGCAGCGTCATCTTGAACGCCCATTGCGAAATTGCCGAGCCTGATCCGGTGGTGATGCGCGACATAATCTATGCGATCGGACCCGATGGACGGCCGCGCAATTGCCATGTGCACCTGATGGTCGGTGACCGGTTCATGGGATCGGGCTGGTTCGGAATCGATGCGCGCGAGGATGGCGGAACGATCCAGTGCGAGAGCAACGGGCCGGGCATCGGCCGCCTGTCGCAGCGGATCGACTATGTCGGGCCGATCGATGGGTTTGGCACGCATCCGATTGCAGGCGATGCCTATATGACCCGCTGCATGGACCTGTCACGCGGGCCGCATGCGCGCACGATCCGCTGCTTCCTGCCATCGCCCGACCATCGCGGCGCGACCCCGCCGATGGCGGCCGAAGTTACCATAGACCTTGAATACAAGGGCGAGGAAAGCGTGACGGTCGCTGCCGGCACCTTCGATTGCCGCCGCTTCGCCTTTGTCGACAGGGGCGCGATGGGCGGCAACCAGCACCCGGCCTATGACATGTGGGTGACCGCAGATGACGATGCGGTGTTCGTGCAGGGCGGTGTCGGCGGCTATATGGCGACTTGGTACGAGCTGATCGCGCTCGAGCGTTAGGGTTTGGGCGCGACCTGGGCAATGCCCGAAGGATCGAAGGTGGCGCTATAGCCATTGTCGCCGACTTTGCCGACCAGATCGGCGCGCAACGGGACTTCGGGATAGACTGTGACCGTATAGTCACCCGCCGAGGGGCTCAGCCGCAGCGGCCTGATGTTGTCCTGATATTCCCTTGAGTTCCAGAACGCCTGCGCGTTGGCGAGGCACGGGAAGCGCACCATCAGCACGGTATAGCCCGGCGGCGGCTCACCCTCAAATGTCGCCAGCGGGCGCGGCATGTTGATATAATAGCCGCCCAGCTTTTCGTACAATTTGCTGTCGGCAATCGCCTTGCCATAAGCGGCCATGCGTTCGCGGTCGAGCGTCGGCCCGGCAATAACCATCACCACCGGGGTGTCGCAAACGGGTGAGTGCCCCGTTCCGTCGGCGCTCGCAGCCATCATCAACAAGGGGGTAATCATAGTTCAGCCTCCGGATCGCGCGAAATGCGCCGCTCGTCGCACAGGGTTCGTTTGAAAAACGTGCCATCGCGCAGCCATTGCCAGGTGCGCGCGCGGCTCTCGCCGTCATCGGATATCTGGATCATCTCGGTAAAGCGCACCCCCGGCTCGTCCTTGCGATGGAGCGTCAGCATCAGCACATTGTCGCGCGTTTCCCAGCCAAACCCATGGAACCGGTCGGTGTCCCAATACAGCCGCCCGTCGCGAAGCACGCCGCCGAAGCTGAGGCGCTGTTCGCGGCCGTCGGGCCAGATCAGATGATTGTGCTGAATATAAGCGAAGTCGCCAGATGCCGGAAATTCGCAGCGCGTGCGCATCCGGTGCTGGTCGATCAACTGGCCGTCATGATCCAGATGGCGGTAGATGCCATCCCACAGCCCCTCATGCGCAAACAGCGCGGGCATCGCCCTGGCAAGCGCAGCCCTCATCGCGACGCATCCTCGGCATAGGCAGCGAGCGGCAGCGGCGCGCCTGTCTGGCGGATCAGCGCCTGTTTGCGCAGAAAGCGCAGCAAGCCGCTCGCACCCATCCGCGACGGCCCCATGCCCGACATCTTGAACGAGCTGTTTTCCGCGTCCCACACCATTGATGTCATCGATCCGTCGTTGATCGACACCGCACCCGCCTCCAGCCGGATGGCGACGCTTTCCGCCTCCTCTGGCGTGGCCGCGACCACGGCCGCCGAAAGCCCGTAGATGCTGTCGTTGGCCTGAGCGATGGCGTCCTCGACCTTGTCGAACGCGATCACCGGCAGCACCGGGCCAAAGGTCTCGTCGCGCACGATCGCCATGGCAGCGGTCGCATCGGCGATCACGGTGGGCTTGAGATACTGGCCGCCACCCAAAGTCTCGACCGTGCCGCCGGTGAGCACCCTCGCCCCTTGCGCGACCGCCTCGTCGATCTGCGCCTGCACCTTGGCGGCCTGGGGTGCGAAGATGAACGGGCCGATGTCGCCCACCGCGATGTCGGGATGGTTGAGCCGCACCGCGCCCGCCGCTACGACCAGCGCATCGAGAAATGGCTGGTAAATGGCGCGCGCCACATAGATGCGCTCGATCGACTGGCAAGCCTGACCGGTCGCCACGATGCTGGCGCGCAACGCCAGATGCGCAGCGGCGACCGGATCGGCGCTGGCCAGCACGATCATCGGGTCCTTGCCGCCAAGCTCAAGATTGGCAGGGATAAACGCGCGCGCCGCAGCTTGCGCCACCTTGCGCCCGGTCGCCACCGATCCGGTGAAGCAGATATAATCGACCGCCTCGACCAAGGCCTGGCCGGTCGCGGCATCGCCTTCGATGAACGAGAGAACCGCCGCGAGTTCGGGCACCTGAGCGATGGTGTCTCGCAAGGGCGCGATGAAACGCGGGGTGATTTCCGACGGCTTGACCAAGACGGCACACCCCGCCGCAAGCGCCGGGATCGCGTCGATGGACGAGAGCACGATCGGGAAGTTCCACGGTGCGATCGCCCCGAACAGCGGATAGGGCACCAGCCGGGTGCTGTTGCGCACGGTGGGGTGAGCGCTTGGCTGGTCATTGCGCGTGTGTTCGGCGATCAGCTTTGGCGCGAGATCGGCCCAGCGCCGGATGGTGCCGGCAAGGCCATCGACCTCGATTGCGGAAATCCGCTGACGTCCGGTGTCAAGCGTCAGCGCGGCGAGCAGAGGCTGGCGATGCGCCGCGACCGCATCGGCCCAGCGGTGCAGGATCGCCGAGCGCGCCTGCGGTTCAAGCGCCTCCCACGCTGGCTGTG
>NZ_JBGTFM010000004.1:0-1849 GCF_041747255.1 Blastomonas sp.
GCCGCCGGCTGCCTCATAGCCTTGCGCGACAACCGTCTGCGCCTCTTCGGCTTGGGTTTGCGCGTTGGCGGTCGCATAGTCGAAGAGCGCCTGGGCGTCGGCCTTGAGTGTATCGGCCCGCGCCTCGATCGCTTTCGGGTCGAAGTCCGTCAAATCCTGAGCAACGACGGCGGTCACACCAAGCAGCAGGCTGGCGGCGAGAGCGGGGAAGAGTCCTCTGCGGTTCATTGGCGCGACCTCACAGCATGCAACAATTGCGTTTGCGCCAGAGGAGGAAGCCGACATCCTCGCCTTTGACGGGATAGACCTGCCCAGATTTGGGCAAGATCGTGGTCGCACCAATCGGAGAACAGGCTTCGCGGCCACTCACCATGGGCGTCGGATTTACCTGCTGCATCCGGTACTGGCTCTTCTTGAGGATCGGCATGATGTACTTGGAACACAGCGCCTTCGATCCGCTGGTGCCCCAGGCGAGCCCCTGCCTGTGGAGCTTGTAGACCATGCGCTCGGCCGCGAGCCGTGCAGACTGCTTGATACCGATATTGGCACCAACATTGCCGTTCATCGGATACATCGAACCCTGGCAACCAGAGCACCAGAACTGCTCGTCCATAGTAAATCTTGCGCTGGCCGAGATGCAATCGGCTGAGCAGGCGGCCTGCGCGATGACTGAGGTGAAAAGGGCGGCCTCGGGATTGAGGAGAGATGCCAGCTCGTCGTCCTGCCAAAGCGGATCGATCTCGCTCATATAGGCAACGTCGAACGAGCTCGCCTCGAGACACAGGAAATCGGTCACCACTTCGAGCCAGTACAGAAGCGGGTAGATGTAATAGTGCACGTGGTATTTGGCGGTGCGCTGGGACTGGCCCCCTAGCTGCGCGCCGTCCGAGGCATAACCGTTACCGATCGGAAAGCCGGGGTCGAGCTTGATGCCGCCAAGGTTCGGAAAGCACCACGGCTTGGTCGAGACATCAATCAGCCGGACCGGCTCCCAGAACCCGATCGCAAGGCCGATGCGCGGCACCGGCGTGCCGCAGGCGCAGATCGGAAGATCCGGATTGTCGGTGTCGGCACGCGATGATGGCCAGATCTTGAGCGAGCCCAGCGACAAGGGGAACATGCAGCCCCAGCACACATCGGTCACCGGATTGACGAAACTGCCTGAGCACCGACCAGGCCCGCTGGGAAGACCCTGAGCCAGAACCGGGGGAGCCAGCACGGATGCCGCCATGAACAGGGACGCAAAGCCCAGGAGGAGCGCAAGGAGCCTAGAGCGCATCGTCTCTCTCCCTCATCAACCAGGCATCATCCGCCGCGTTTTTGGCCCGGACCCAAAGGACCCCCTGAACCAGAGCGAAGGTCGTAGCGCCTGCGAACAGTGCGAGAGCAAAGATGCCGGATAGCGCCCGAAGTGCCCCGAACGAGACAACGAGGGCAGCGACCAGAAAGAGCCCTGTCATCGTGCGCAAACGTGCCGCCTTGAGCGCGCGCGTTTCGGGGGCAGCAAGGGGCGCCGGAACCAGATTGCGCCAGGAGTTCATGCCCCCCTCCCCTTGCGCGCAATGGCTTGCTCAGTGACTATGAGGACGTCGCCGCGCTGCTCGACCAGCGCCGGGGTCCTGCGTATCCCGAAATAGCTGGTAAGACGGCCGTCCTGATCAAAGTAGAACCGGCGCTGGTGAACCTTCATGAGCTCGAAGGGAGAGCCATCAACGAAGATGATCTTGGCGCGCGCATCGCCCCCGTGCTTCATCGCCCATTCGACTTCTGCCGGATCGTCACCATCAACAAAGAGAAGTTTCTTGCTAAGCGCAGCGGCGGTAAGCGGATTGACGCGCTGACCCGCCAC
>NZ_JBGTFM010000005.1:0-4287 GCF_041747255.1 Blastomonas sp.
GCGCTGTCGCCGGGCATCAACGATCCGGGCACCGCCATCGATGTGGTCGGCACCACGTTACGGATCCTCGCCGACTGGAGCAGCGAAGCCCGCAAAAGCGCGCAAGCGGTTGCCTACCCGCATCTGCATGTGCCGCATATCAGCGTGGATGACATTGTTATCGATGCATTCCGCTGGATTGCGCGCGACGCAGCCGGCCATCTTGAGGTGCAGATCCGTATCATCCGGGCGCTCGCATCGCTCAATGCATTTGACGCGCCGCGCTTTGGCGAAGCAACGCGAATGATGGCGCAGGAGTCGCTAGGCCGAGCGCGTGATGCGCTGGAGTCGCGCAAGGACATCGAACTTTTGGAAGACGTTTACCGCCAAAGCGGGCTGGCGCCTGTTGAATGACCCAAGGTTAAAGCTATCCACAGCTATGGCGCAGGCATGCGCCAATTATGACAGTCAGTGTCGCCAATCCGTAACGTGATGGTCATCGCGCGCGACTAGCGCGATCATCAATCGTGCATGCAAGTAGAGGGGCGTGGATCATGGCTGGCACCGTTCGTAACACCAAGATTGTACAGGCAGTGACCCAGTCGAAGACGGTCAGCAAACAGGGTCTGTTCGAACGCGCCTTTGCCTTCGCCTTCAAGGGACTGGTCTACGCGCAGATCTGGGAAGACCCGGTGGTCGATATGGAGGCGCTGGCGATCCAGCCAGACAGCCGGATCATCACGATTGCTTCGGGCGGATGCAATGTGTTGTCGTATCTGGTGGCGGACCCCGAAGCGATCATCGCGGTCGATCTCAACACTGCGCACATCGCGCTCAACAAGCTCAAAGTCGCCGCCGCGCAGCATCTGCCCGATTACGAGCATTTCCATCGCTTTTTTGCCGAGGCCGACCACGTCGACAACATCGCGGCCTACAAGAGCCATGTCCGCCCGCAGCTCGACGAGACCTCGCGCAGCTATTGGGAAGGGCGTGACCTCATCGGCCGGCGACGGATCGGCGGGTTCAAATCGGGTCTGTATCGGCGCGGTCTGCTCGGTGGCTTCATCGGCACCGCGCACCTGCTGGCAAAGCTTTACAAGGTCGACC
Source organism: Blastomonas sp. (assembly GCF_041747255.1). Taxonomy (GTDB): domain Bacteria; phylum Pseudomonadota; class Alphaproteobacteria; order Sphingomonadales; family Sphingomonadaceae; genus Blastomonas. The sequence goes on from NZ_JBGTFM010000005.1 coordinate 1,087, forward strand.
TCAAGAAGATGCTTGAGGCCAAGACGCTTGAGGAACAGCGCGCGATTTTTGAGCAGCATCTGTCGCCGGTTTTCGACAAGAAGTTCGTCCGCTGGCTGACCGATCAACCGCCCGCGCTGTTTGGCCTGGGTATTCCGCCTGCGCAATTCGAGGCGCTGGCGGGTGACGAGAAAATGGCCGATGTGCTGCGCAAACGGCTGGAAAAGCTGGCCTGCGACTTCGAGATTCAGGACAATTATTTCGCCTGGCAAGCGTTCGGGCGCGGCTATGGCAAGGCGATGAACAAGTCGCTGCCGCCCTATCTGCAGGCCGATAATTATTCGCTGATCAAGGCGCGCGCGGGCCGGGTGCTGGTGGAGCACGCCAACTTTACCGAGCGGCTGCAGGCGAGCGCCGACGCAAGCCTTGACCGCTATATCCTGCTCGACGCGCAGGACTGGATGAACGACCAGCAGCTGACCCAGCTGTGGACCGAGATCACCCGCACCGCCCGCCCCGGCGCCCGCGTGCTGTTCCGCACCGCCGCCGAGCCAAGCTTGCTTCCCGGACGTATTCCCGATGCGCTGCTGGCGCGCTGGGATTATCGCGCCCAGGAATCGCTGGGCTTCACCGCGCGCGATCGTTCATCGATCTATGGCGGTGTTCACCTGTATGTCCTCGCCTGAGAGCCGCGCGCAGGCCGCGCCCGAGGGTGACCATGCGGCGGTTATGGACGGCGTCTACCGCACCCAGCGGCATATTTATGACTTTACGCGCAAATATTACCTGCTTGGCCGCGACCGACTGATCGATGACCTCAACGCCCCCGATGGCGGCGCGGTGCTTGAGGTCGGCTGCGGCACCGGGCGCAACCTGATTGTCGCCGCCAAGCGCTACCCGCGCGCGCATTTCTATGGCTTTGATATTTCGGCGGCGATGCTGGAAAGCGCGCAAGCGGCGGTCGACAAGGCCGGGCTGCAGCATCAGATCACGCTGGCACGCGGCGATGCGACCGCGTTCAGCGCGCAGCGATTGTTCGGCATCGCCGGATTTGACCGGGTGTTCTGTTCTTACACGCTGTCGATGATCCCCGGTTGGGAGCATGCAATCGCGGCGGCGGCCGATGCGCTGGCGCCAGAGGGTTCGCTGCATATCGTCGATTTCGGCCATCAGGGCGGCCTGCCGCGCTGGTTCCGCTCGGCGTTGTTTGCCTGGCTTGAACGCTTCTATGTCGCGCCCCGGTTGACGCTCGATCACGTCGCGCAAGCCGTGGCGCGCGAACGCGGGATGCTCGCCGACACCCGCGCGCTCTATCGCGGCTACGCCCAATCTGCGGTGATCCGGGGCTGATCATTTGCCCGTCATGCGGCGGAGCAGACACGTACGTCAGGTGATCAGCTTTTTGAGCGCCGCCACGGTATCGGCTTCCTCGGCGGGCTTGTCGCGGCGCAGCCGGGCGATGCGCGGGAAGCGCATGGCGACGCCCGATTTGTGGCGCTTCGATACATGGATCGAATCGAACGCGACCTCAAGCACCAACGACTTGGCGACCTCGCGCACCGGGCCAAAGCGACCCACCGTGTTTTGGCGCACGAATTTGTCGAGCCATTTGAGCTCAGCGTCGGAAAATCCCGAATAGGCCTTGCCGACCGGCACCAGCTCGCCGTCCTCGGTCCAGCAGCCAAAGGTGTAATCCGAATAGAAGGACGAGCGCTTGCCGCTGCCGCGCTGGGCGTACATCATCACGCAATCGGCGCTCAATGGATCGCGCTTCCATTTGTACCACAGGCCGACGCGGCGTCCGGGCACATAGGCGCTGTCAAGGCGCTTGAGCATCACGCCCTCAATCGCGGCATCGCGCGCGCCATCGCGAATGCGGCCCAGCGCGGCGAAATCGGGGGCCTCGATGATCTGCGACAGATCGAACCGGTCAGCGGGGAGCGCCGCCATCCGCGTCTCCAGTCGTGCGCGGCGCTGGTGCCAGGGCAGGGCGCGCAGGTCCTCGCCGTCATCGATCAGCAGGTCATACAGCCGCACGAACGCCGGTGCCTCCGCCAGCATCTTGGCCGAGACGCTTTTGCGCCCCAGCCGCTGCTGCAGCGCGTTGAAGCTCGCCGCCTCGCCCATCTGCGCGGCGCCACGCACCAGCAGCTCGCCATCGAACACGCCGGGCACGGTTACTGCAGCGGCCACATCGGGGAAGGCGGGGGTGATGTCGTCGCCGCCCCGGCTGAACAGGCGGACTTCGTTGCCGATCCGCACGATCTGGATGCGGATGCCATCCCATTTCCATTCGGCAGCATAATCGGCGAGATCGACCGTGCCGTCCTCCAGCGGGTGCGCGAGCATGAACGGGCGGAAATAAGGCGTGCCTGCAATGTCGGGCCGCGCCCCGCCGTCGCCCCAGGCAAACAGGCTCGCATAAGGCGGGCTGAGCGCGTGCCAGACCTCTTCGACCGCATCGACATCGAGACCAAAGGCTTGTGCAAACGCTGTCTTGGCCAGCCGCGCCGAGATGCCGACCCGCATCGCCCCGGTCGCAAGCTTGATCAGCGCATAGCGGCCGGCGCTGTCGAGCCGGTCCATCATCTCCATCAGCAGTTGCGGCGCGCGGGCGCGGGTGACGCTGGCCAGTGCATCGACCGCATCGGCGAGCCGCAGGTCGTTGGCAGGCGGCAGACGCTCGGGCCAGATCAGCGCTACGGTCTCTGCGGTGTCGCCCACGAAATCGCGGCTCAACCGGAACAGCTCGGGATCGACGCGCTCCATCGCCATGCTGCGCACCGCCGATGACTTGACTGCGGCAAAATCCGCCTCGCCGGTGAGCGCCGCCAGCGCCCATCCGCGATCAGGATCGGGCGTGGCGCGCAGATAGTCGGCGATCAGCGCGACCTTGGCGTTGCGCGAGCGGGTATAGCCCAGCTGGGTGACGAGCGCGGCAAAGGCCTGCATCAGCCCTCTTCCTCTTCCTCGCGCCCGACCATGGCGAGCGCGCGCGCCTTGACCTGGTTGAGCGCGCACCAGCGCAGCAGCGCCTCCTCGCGGCCATGGGTGATCCACACCTCGCGCGGGGCGATTTCGCGGATAGTGTCAGTCAGCTCATCCCAGTCGGCATGGTCAGAGATGATCAGCGGCAGCTCGACCCCGCGCTGGCGGGCACGCGCACGCACCCGCATCCAGCCCGATGCCATCGCGGTGACCGGATCGGGCAGGCGGCGGCTC
>NZ_JBGTFM010000006.1:0-2556 GCF_041747255.1 Blastomonas sp.
CACCGCCTTGGCTGTATTTTACCAGACCAGAAACCCGTTGAAGATCCTCGGGCAGATCCCACGGGCCATCATAGCGCTGCGCTTCGATTGCGGTGAGCAGATCACCGGTTCCGAGGGCTACACTCCCAGCAGCCACGGCGCGGAGAAAATCAAACGCGCCAGCTTCTACTTTTACGAAGGGTTCGATCGCATTGCGGGTCTTGAAGGAGACGGTTCCAGCGGCTGAAAAGTCACCCACGTCGACGAAATAGGGACCTTTACGATAGTCGATCCGCTCGAGTGTTTCCGGTATTAGAAAGTTGAAATCGAGATAGCCTTGCCCATGGCCATGACTGCGCATGTTGATTGGCACGCCATCGGCAATGCCGGCAAAATCAGTACCATGGTCGAGATTGAACCCACGTAGATAGTATTGGTTCGCCTTACCCGAACCCGAGTGCTGGGTCGCAACCACGCCAGGCACATTCTCAACCAGCTCCCCCGTGCGGCTGATCGGCACGTCTGTAAAGTCGGCGTATCCGACGGTTCCCTGAGAACCAGTTAGCGCCACGCCGATCTGTTCGATCGCACGGCCATAAACAACGATTTGATCACCGCTCTCTTCTGCTTCCCGATCCTTTATTTGAGACTGAGCCTGATCCGATCCTGTATCGACATTCTGGGCGAACAGCGGCGCGGGAAAGAGAAGCGCAGATATGGCCGTAATCCAGCGGATTTTTGTTGAGAAAATCACGGTCAGCCCCTTGCATTTCTGCCATTCGAGCTTGTGGCGCCACCCGCTGCGAAGCCGAAGAGTGATCTGTGAATCTAATTTTGAAATATTGCTTTTTGGCGTAACCCTGCACGCTTGGAGCTGGGGATCGGGCTGTACCCGTCATCAGAGCTCAGGGGAAGATTAAAAAAATGGATTAAACCAAGAAGTTGGTGCACCGGCTAGATGGGAATGAGCAAACGGCAGGACTTGAATAAGGGGATAGGTTTGCGACGGCTGCTCCTAGGTTGCGAACCGACAGGCAGCTTTTATCCAGTCAGTTGCGCATGCTGCCTATCCGCCAGTGGGAAAGCTAAGGCGGCGCTCGATTGAGGACTTTCTGGTAGGAAGCTTCCGGGCCGCGATTATGAGGCTAAGCCGGGTAAGCAGATATCGAGCTTATTGGCCGGGTCGGAAGCAACGCGCCCAATCTCGGACATTCGATCCTGCCTGAGGAGCTTCCAAAAATTAGCAGGCGTATGGAAAGGCTTCGGACGTGAGGCATCTGGAAAACTTCCAACTACCCTTCGATGCGCTGGGCATGGGCCTCACTGATGAATGGAACAGTTAGCTGCAGCAAACGTATGTTTTTCTGCAACACGACAGTTGCGAGAGATCAAGGGACTGCAATCATGAACAAGAACAAGTTTCGCGCGAGCGCTGCCATGCTGGCCACGGCCCTGTCGCTCAGCGCCTGTACGACGATGAGCGACGATATGATGGATGACGGCATGATGGCGACCTCCGCCAGTGCCGGCGGAACCGTGATGGTCGGCGGCGCTGCCATGTTCCCCACCCGCACGATCGTTGAGAACGCTGTGAATTCGCGTGACCACACCACCCTCGTGGCTGCGGTGAAGGCAGCGGGTCTGGTCGATACCCTGTCCAGTCCAGGGCCGTTCACGGTCTTTGCTCCGACCAACGACGCCTTCGCCAAGCTTCCGGCCGGAACCGTGGACACGCTGCTGCAGCCGGCAAACCGCACGATGCTGCAGTCGGTGTTGACCTATCATGTCGTCCCGGGCCGTCTCACCGCTGCGGACCTGATGGCCCGGATCAAGGCGGGCAACGGCCAGGCCCGGCTTACCACCGTGCAGGGCGGAACGCTGACCGCTCGCATGATGGGCAATATGATCATGCTGATCGATGCCAAGGGCGGGATGTCTCACGTGACGCAAGCCAATGTGATGCAGTCGAACGGCGTAATCCACGTCACCGATGGCGTGTCGCTCCCGGGCTGATCCGCCTGACAGAATATCCGGGACGCTGCGCAACTGTTTTGCCGCGGCGTCCCAACCCCTCGAGGAGGCACCATGGAACAGTATCTGAGCCGCCGGCTTTTCATCGGTGCTTCGACCGCGGCCATTGCTGCGCTTGCCCTGCCGCTCGGCAGCCTTGCGGCGGCAGGGCGTTTCGAGATCACCAAATCTCCCCAGTAGTGGCGGAGCATCCTTTCCAAGCAGCGCTTCGCGGTGCTCCGCGAGGAAAAAACGGAGCCGCCCTTTTCCAGCCCGCTTGATCGCGAGAAACGGCGCGGCACCTATTCGTGCGCGGGCTGCAAACTGCCGGCGTTCAGTTCGGCAACAAAGTATGACAGCGGCACCGGCTGGCCCAGCTTCTATGCGCCACTGCGCAACGCGGTTGGTACGCGGGTGGACAACTCGCTCTCGTTCAAGCGCACCGAAGTCCATTGCCGCCGGTGCGGTGGCCATTTCGGTCATGTTTTCAACGATGGTCCAAAGCCTACCGGCAAGCGCTATTGCATGAATGGCTTGGCTTTGAAGTTTAACCCGGGCTGATATCCC
>NZ_JBGTFM010000007.1:0-8269 GCF_041747255.1 Blastomonas sp.
GCCGCGATCTCCGCCAGCGCCGCGCCGATCTGCGCTGTGTCACGCCCGATGACATAATGGACATCGCGTGCCTGCAGCAGCGCATCTGCCTGATCGAGCGTTTCGAGGCTGGCAATGCACAGCAGCGCGCAATCGGAGGAGGGCGCAATCGTCGAAGGATCGTCACCAACCGCATCGTGCCAGTCGAGCGCGTAGACATTGCACACCGGGGCGCGCGCATCCGGCGATACCGGCCAGCCCGCCGCACCGATCAGCGCCCCCAGCGCAGCGCTGTCCGCACAAATCTGCAAGGCTTTCCCGGGCATGGCAGCAGCGTTGAAACCCGTTGCGCTGTCTTCTGACATTCTCTCTCCGATCAATCGGCAAATGGATCGCGCACCAAAATCGTATCCTCGCGTTCGGGCGAGGTCGATACCAGCGCGACCGGGCACTGGATCAGCTCCTCCACCCGCTTGATATATTTGATGGCCTGCGCGGGCAGGTCAACCCAGCTGCGCGCACCGGCGGTCGACTCGTGCCAGCCGTCCATCTCTTCATAGATCGGCTGCACCGCCGCCTGATCGCCCGCATAAGCCGGGAAATAATCGAGCACCTTGCCGTTCAGCCGATATCCTGTGCAGATCTTGAGTTTGGCGAAACCATCGAGCACATCGAGCTTGGTGAGCGCGATCCCGGTCACCCCGGCGATGGCGCAGCTTTGCCGCACCAACGTTGCATCGAACCAGCCACAGCGGCGCTTGCGCCCGGTAACCGTGCCGAACTCTCGACCACGCTCGCCCAGCCGCTGGCCGACCTCGTCATCAAGCTCGGTGGGGAAAGGCCCCGATCCGACCCGCGTCGTATAGGCCTTGACGATGCCAAGCACGAAGCCCGTCGCCTGCGGACCAAGCCCGCTGCCGCCCGATGCGCTTCCGGTGATCGTGTTCGATGAAGTGACAAACGGGTAGGTGCCGTGATCGACATCGAGCAGCACACCCTGCGCGCCTTCAAACAGCATCCGCGCGCCCGCGCGGCGTATTTCACCGAGCCGCTTCCACACCGGTTGGGCGAACTGCTGCACGAAATCGGCGATCTCGGTGAGCTGTGCAACCAGCGCGGCGCGATCAATCGGCGGCTCGCCAAAGCCTGCGCGCAACGCGTCATGGTGCGCGCAGAGCCGGTCGAGCTGCGGACCGAGCGTATCGAGATGCGCCAGATCGCACACCCGGATCGCGCGCCTGCCGACCTTATCCTCATATGCCGGGCCGATGCCGCGCCGCGTCGTGCCAATCTTGCCCTGGCCGCTGGCGTCTTCACGCAGGGCATCAAGATCGCGATGAAACGGCAGGATCAGCGCGCAATTGTCAGCAATCGCCAGATTGTCTGCTGAAATCTCGACGCCCTGCCCGCGCAGCAGCGCGACCTCGTCGCGCAGCGCCCATGGGTCGAGCACCACGCCGTTGCCGATTACGCTGAAGGTGCCGCGCACGATGCCCGAGGGCAGCAACGACAGCTTGAACACCTTTTCGCCGATGACCAAAGTGTGGCCGGCATTGTGGCCGCCCTGAAAGCGGATCACCACATCGGCGCGTTCGGCGAGCCAGTCGACAATCTTGCCCTTGCCCTCATCGCCCCATTGGGCGCCGATCACCGTAACATTGGCCACGATATCAACCCTTTTGAAAGATGGACGCGCCAATCAACGACGCGCAAAACGCGCTCGTCCTAGTGATGGCAGGCGGCTGCGTCCAGTACGTTAGGCCGGAACGCGATACAATTTAATGCACTTCGAGACTGGACGCAGGTGCTGTGTGACAGGCATTCTTCACCAAACCGATCAGAAATTGCAGGGAGCGGACGATGCGCTTGAAGATGTTGGGGCTGGTCGTGGCAGCGGGAATGATTGCGCCGGTGCTGGCCCAGCAGGCAGGCGGCCAAGAACGCCTGCTGGATCGCGAATGTCGTCGCGAGGTCGTGCGCTTGTGCGGGATGGACCGTTCGAAGATTCGGAACTGCCTGCAAGAGCGGCGAAGCGAGCTTTCCGCTGGCTGCAAGCAACAGTTGGTTCAAGGAATCGCCAAGCGGCGTGGCGCGGGCGCTGCGCCCAAGGCTGGAACCAATGTCACGACCACTCCGGCCAGACCGATCGCCTATGGCAGCAATGCTGCGCAGGTTGTCGACCTTTACCTGCCTCAGAGCACAGCGCCGGGGACGGGATTTCCGCTGGTCGTCTATGTGCACGGCGGCGGATGGCACAATGGCGACCGAAGCATGGTGCAGCATAAGCCAGGCTTCTTCATGAGCAAGGGCTGGGCGTTCGCATCTGTGGGGTATCGCCTGCTTCCTGGAGCCCCGGTGGAGCAGCAGGCGCGCGATGTCGCTGCAGCCTTGCGCAAGCTTGCCGATGAAGCGCAATCCCTGGGCATCGATCCTGCGCGGATCCTAGTGATGGGGCACAGCGCAGGTGCGCATCTGGCTGCCCTGGTGGCAACCGATCCCACATATCTGCAAGCTGACATGGGCCGCATCGCCGGGGTCATCCTGCTTGATGGCGCGGGCTATGATGTCGCCCGGCAAATGGCTGATCAACCGATGATCGCCAGAAGCATCTATACGCGTGCATTCGGATCCGACCCTGTCCGGCAGGCCCGCCTTTCACCGATCACCCACGCTGCAGCCCCCAATGCTCCGCGCTGGCTCATCCTTCATGTCGCCCGCAGGACCGATGCCGCAACCCAGTCCAATGCCCTCGCTTCTGTGTTGACGGCGGCTGGCGCAAGCGCCGAGGTCACATCGATCGACGGCGAAACCCATATGACCATCAACCGCGAACTGGGCGTTGGGGACAATCCGCACACCCGAGCCGTCTCCGACTTCCTCTCGGGCTTCTGAACGTTTTTGCTTCTACAGCAAGACGATCTCGCTGCCATCCAGCCGGTGGGTGCAGCCCAGCGCCTGCGCATCGTCACCCTCGCTGATCGCGGCAACGGTGCGCCAGCCGATCGCGCGCAGCCGGGCAGCGACCGCGCGATCATAGCCCAGCGGCAGAAACAGGATGTTGGCGGGCGGCTGGCGATTGTCGCCTTCGCCCAGATCGAGCAGCGCATCGGGATAGAGCGAAAAGCCGGTCGCGACCTCGTGCCCGCCCTGGCCATCAGGGATCGCATAGGTGCCGCCGCGTCCGAGCGCGCCGGCGCAATTATCAGCGTAGAGCGAAAAGCCGAACCAGCTTTGATATTCAAAACCATGGCGTTCGGTCGGGTCGAGCGTGACCGCGACATCGCCGGGCAGGTCGGCGGCAATTGCGCGCAACGCCTCAATCCGGCTGGCCAGCGCGCCGCCTGCATCAATCGCCGCCAAAGCCGCAATGGCTGCATCGAACGGTCCGGTGGCATAGAGCAGCGGCAGATAGGCGTCTGCGCCCAGCGCCGCCAGCGCGCCTGCGTCTTTCATATCGAGCTCGCGGCGCACAGTATCGATGGTCTGCCGGTCAATCGGAAATGTGGTGTCGGCAAGTGTATCGACCAGATCGGGCAAGGTGAGATCCACCGAGATGCCCGTCACCCCTGCGCTCGCCAGCGCCTCGATGGCGATGCGCAATACCTCCTGCGCCGCTGCGACATTGTCATGGCCGATGAGCTCAGCGCCTATCTGCAGCCGCTCGCGTTCGGGGTTGAGCTGGTCTGCAGCAATGCGCAGCACCTGCCCGGCATAGCTCAGACGCAAGGGCCGCGCCGCTGACGCCATCAGCGTCGTCGCCACCCGGCCCACCTGCACGGTGATATCAGACCGGATCGCGAGCGTGCGCATTGATGCAGGATCGACCATGCGGAACAGATGTTGACGCCCGGTGCCCTGCATGCGCAGCGCCAGTGAGCGTTCATATTCGATAAGGGGGGGAGCCACCCGGTCATAGCCGTGGCTGGAGAGCACCGCCATGGCGCTGTTGGTCAGGCGCGCAGCATGCTCGGCACGCGGCGGCAGCAGATCAAACAGGCCTGCGGGCAGAATATCGGGATTCGCATCGGTCATAGGCACGCGCCTAGCCGAGAAACTCAGCGAATTGAACACAAGATGCGAAACTGAGCTGCGGAGCGGCATTGCTGCCGCCCCGCGCTCATGTGCCTCAGGTCATCAGGCAATGGGTAGGCCTAGACCCACCCACATCGCACGCTGACAGAGGCAGCCAACCGTCAGGCAGCAGCCGACAGGCGGACAGCCGCCATCTTGCCGCGACGATCCTGTTCCAGCTCAAAGTTGACGCGCTGGTCGCGGTCAAGGGTACGCATACCCGACGCTTCGACCGCGCTGATGTGCACGAATGCATCGTTGCCGCCATCGTCGGGCTGGATGAAGCCATAGCCCTTGTCGGCGTTGAAAAACTTTACGGTGCCAATAGGCATAGTCATTTCCTTAAGTGTCGATAGTCTGGGCCGCGTCAAAATGCGGACATCCCCAGGCAGATTCGGGACCGGAAGCACGATTGCGACGTGCACAACGCCCGGTCCCGGCCATTGTGCGTGAAGATACAGGCAGGCCCACCGGTCAACCGGGAGGCACGCCTGAATGACATCAGTCGAGCATGAAACTGCCCGCCTGTGGATAGGTCAAGCCATCGAGCTGCGCGGCATAGCCAAGCGCGAGAGCGTGCTGCGAGGCGCGCTCATCGGCACAATCGGCATGGATTGCGCGCTGTGTGGCAAGTTGATGGAGCTGAAAAAGCTGATTGATATCTGGCATGCGAGGCTCCTGTTGCAGGTGCAAGCAAGAGCGTGGAGCAGGCAAGTGCTGGTCTCTCAGTCACGCGTAGGCTTGGGATCAATTGTCGCGCGATAAATAATTATTAGCAGATAAGCGCTGCAATGTCGCGCATAATCAGCAATGTAGCCGATAAGCCTGATTGTTGCGCTTATGCCCCCGGCGGCTTGCCGAAAATGTTGACATCATCAGGCCCGATCCAGCCGTTGACATAGTTGGCGTAAAACAGGCCAAAGGCCACCGCCGAGACTAGTGTGGTCACAAGGATGACGCGCAGCGGCCGGAAATTGGCAGGCGCACTTTCGGCCTGGCCGCGCACCATCTCAACGCCCAGTTCCTCTGACGTGCGCAGCCCGAAGGGCATCACCACAAACGCGGTGATCACCCAGAACAGCAGGTAAATTGCGGCAATGCTGGTCCAGCTCATCGTTTGTCTCTCAGCCCTCGATCATCAACACGGTAACCACGGGCTTTTTGCCCGTCCAGCGGGTAGCGGCACGGCGCACCGCGAGGCGGATCGCCTCTTCGACGTTGTTCTGCCCATCGCCGCCCTTGGGCTTGGCTTTGCCGCGACCCCTTGGCGACTTGCCCGGCTTGGCCACCGCATCGCGCACATCGGCAACCGTTTCGGCGACAAACGCATCGAGATCGTCCTCGATCGGCAGGCCGAGCGGACGCACTACCGGTGCGCCAACCAGTTGGCCACCACGATCCAGCGCCACCGCGACGCTGATCTGGCCGTTGAGCGCCAGCTTGCGCCGTTCGCCCATCGTCAGGCCATCGGCGGGCAGGATGACATCGCCATCAAGCACCAGACGGCCAGCGCGTTCCTGGCTGATCACGCCGGGCTTGCCGGGGGCCAGCCGCACCAGATCACCATTCTTCTGCAGCACCGTGGACGGGATGCCCTGTTCGAGCCCGAAGCGCGCCTGTTCGGCCATATGGCGCATCTCGCCGTGCACCGGCACGAGGATCTGCGGGCGTATCCACTTGTACATTTCGGCAAGCTCGGGCCGTCCAGGGTGGCCGGAGACGTGAATGTCGGCCTGCCGGTCGGTGACCATGTGGATGCCATCGCCCGCCAGCTTGTTCTGGATGCGGCCGATCGCGATCTCGTTGCCGGGAATGACCTTGGAGGAAAACAGCACGGTATCGCCGCGCTCCAGCTTGATCTGGTGGTTGCCATCGGCAACGCGGGCCAAAGCCGCGCGTGGCTCACCCTGCCCGCCGGTCGCGATAACCAGCACCTCGCACCGGGGCAGCGACATCGCCTCTTCAAAATCAACCAGTTCGGGTAGATCCTTGAGATAGCCATTGGCCTTGGCCACCGCGATGATCCGGTCGAGCGAGCGCCCGGCGACGCACAATTCGCGGTTGGTCGCCTTGGCGACCTCGCCCAGCGTGTCCAGCCGCGCGACGTTCGATGCGAAAGTCGTGATCAGCGCGCGGCCCTTGAGCGGCTTGACCGCGGCGATCAGCGCGTCGCGCACATCGCCTTCTGAGCCCGACGCCTCGGGATTGAACACGTTGGTCGAATCGCAAACCATCGCCAGCACGCCTTCGTCGCCGATCGCGGTGAGCGCCTGAGGGGTCGATGGCACGCCGACAATGGGCTCGTCGTCCAGCTTCCAGTCGCCGGTATGGAAAATCCTGCCATAAGGCGTGTCGATCAGCAGCGCGTTGCCCTCGGCAATCGAGTGCGCGAGCGGCAGATAGCGGAAACCGAACGGCCCCAGCTGCAAACTGCCCTCGTTTTCAATAACATGCAGCTTGACCTCCTTGAGCAGGCCCTGCTCTTCGAGCTTGCGCTTGATCAGGTCAGCGGTGAACGGCGTGGCATACAGCGGCACACCAAGGTCAGCCGCCAGATATGGCAACGCGCCGATATGGTCCTCATGACCATGGGTCAGCACGATGCCCAGCAGATCATCGGCACGTTCCTCGATGAACTCAAGGTCAGGGAAGACCAGCTCCACGCCCGGATAGGCGGGGTCGCTGAAGGTCATGCCCAGATCGACCATCACCCATTTGCCGTTGCAGCCGTAAAGGTTGGCGTTCATGCCAATTTCGCCCGACCCGCCAAGGGCCAGGAACAACAATTCTTTTCCAGGTTTCATGTATTCAAAATGCCCTTTCGGCAATCATGGCAAGACCCTGCAGGGTCAGGTCGGGTTCGACCGCATCAAAAATATCGGTGTGCTGGTCAAACAGCACCGCAAGACCACCGGTGGCGATCACCTTGACCGGACGCCCGATTTCAGCGCGCATCCGGGCAACTAGTCCCTCCATCATCGCGACATAGCCCCAGAACACGCCGATCTGCATCTGATCTTCGGTATTGCGACCGATCACCGATGTGCCCATGCGCGGCGGTTCTATCGCGATTCGTGGCAGTTTCGCAGCGGCCTGGACCAGCGCATCCAGCGACAGGTTGATCCCTGGCGCGATGATTCCGCCTTTATAGGCCCCCGTGTAGTCAACGATGTCATAGGTGGTTGCGGTGCCAAAGTCGATGATGATGATGTCGCCCGGGTGAATTGCGTGCGCCGCGATGCTGTTGACCGCGCGGTCGGCACCCAGCGACTTGGGTTCATCAACATCGATCTCCATCCGCCAATCGGCGGGTGCCACTCCCGCGATCAGCGGTTCGGCATCGAAATACTTGCGCGACAGCACCTGCAGATTGTGCAGCGCGCGCGGCACGACGGTGGAGATGATCACGCGGGCAATCTGGCTGCGGTCATAGCCTTCCAGCTGCAGCAACTGGTTCAGCCACACCGCATATTCATCGCCGGTGCGCCGCGCGTCGGTCGAAATCCGCCACCGCGTCTTGATCGTGCGCCCATCGAACAGCGCAAATACGGCGTTGGTATTGCCCACATCAACCGCAAGCAGCATGTTGTCGTCCTTTACCCAAACCCAGCTATCAGCCGATCAGATCGACATCGCCCGCGCTGATCGTTTCTACCCGGCCATCGGCGCAGCGCAAGCGCAGCGCGCCATCGCTGCGCAGGCCATCGAACACGCCTTCGATCCGGTCGTTCGCTCCGCGCTGAACCGCCATCGCTTCGCCCGGCATATGCGCACTGGCGCACCATGTATCAAGCAGCGACGCGTGATCGCTGCGCCATTGCTGCAACCGGCTGGCAAAACGGGTCGCGAGCAGATCAAGCACGGCAGCGGCGTCAATTTGGTGCGCCGCGCCTTCAAGATGCAGCGCGGTTACTCTGCGCCCCGGCACATCAGGCGCGAGCGCGACATTGATGCCGATACCGACCACCACCGCATCGCCGCGCCGTTCGAGCAGCATGCCCGACAGCTTGGCGCCTGCGACATGCACGTCATTGGGCCATTTCAGCCGCGCATCGCACTGCGGGATGACTGCGCGCACCGTATCGAGCACCGCAAGCCCGGCGACAAACGCCAGCAGATGCGCGGGCGCATCGTTGACGCGAAGCCGCACCAGCGTGCTGCAATAGAGGTTGCCGGCGGGGCTTTCCCATATACGGCCCAAACGGCCGCGCCCGCCGCT
>NZ_JBGTFM010000008.1:0-4611 GCF_041747255.1 Blastomonas sp.
GTCGGGCCGCTGGCGGGCGAGGTGACGGTGACCTGCGACTTGCTGCGGCGCGGCCGCAATACCGCGTTCGTCGAGGCGCGGATCAGCTCATCCGAAGGGCTGGGCTTCATCGGCACGTTCATCTTCATGAACACGCGCGCGAGCAAAATTGCGTTCGAGGGCGTCCATCGCCCCGACATGCCGCCCCCGCCTGCCGAAGGCGAGACGCGCAGCGGCCCGCCCGAGTTCTTCACCCATCACATGGAATATCCCGAAAAACGGCTTGAGCTGGGCATGAACACGCCGCGTCTTGCCGCCTGGCACCGCCTCGCCGCGCGCGACGGGCTCGATCCGATGACCGAGCTGTTGTGCATCGGCGATGGGCTGCCGCCCTCGGCGATGGGGCTGATGGAGGCCTCCGGCCCGATCAGCAGCATGAACTGGCAGGTCAACATGCTGACCGACGCGCCCGAGACCGACAACGGCTGGTGGCTGCTCGAATCGGTCACCCACCATGCGCACCATGGCGCATCGAGCCAATATATGACCGTGTGGAACAGCAGACTTGAGCCAGTGATGACCGCAATGCAGAGTGTGGCCTTGTTTGTATAGCCCCCCAGTCTGTCCCGAGGGAACTCGGCAATTCAAGAACAATATCGCTTAGGAGAGAGCCATGAAAACCCGCATCACAGACATGTTCGGCATCCAGCACCCGATTATCCAGGGCGGCATGCATTATGTCGGCTTTGCCGAGCTTGCCGCCGCCGTCTCCAATGCAGGTGGCCTTGGCATCATCACCGGGCTGACGCAAAAGACGCCGGAGGATCTCGATGCCGAGATCAAGAAGTGCAAGGCGCTGACCGACAAGCCATTCGGCGTTAACCTCACCTTCCTGCCGGTGCTGACCGCACCCGATTACCCCGGCTATGTCCGCGTGATCATCGAAAACGGAGTCAAGGCGGTCGAGACTGCGGGCAACAACCCACAATCGGTGCTGCCTTACCTGAAAGAAGCGGGCATCAAGGTCATCCACAAATGCACCAGCGTGCGCCATGCGCTCAAAGCCCAATCGATCGGCTGCGATGCGGTGTCGGTCGATGGCTTCGAATGCGGCGGGCATCCGGGTGAGGATGATGTGCCCAATATGATCCTGCTGCCCCGCGCCGCTGATGAGCTCGACATTCCGTTCGTGGCGTCCGGCGGCCAGGCCGATGGTCGCTCGCTGGTCGCATCGCTGGCGATGGGCGCGGACGGCATCAACATGGGCACCCGCTTCATCGCCACCCAGGAAGCGCCGGTGCACGAGAACGTCAAACAGGCGATTGTCGCGGCCAGCGAACTCGACACGCGGCTGGTCATGCGCCCATTGCGCAACACCGAACGCGTGATGACCAATGCGGCGGTCGAGGAATTGCTGCTGATCGAAAAGGAGAAGGGCAAGGACCTGCAGTTCACCGACATCATCGAGCAGGTCGCGGGCGTCTACCCGCGCATCATGATGGAAGGAGACATGGATGCAGGGGCCTGGTCATGCGGCATGGTTGCCGGGCTGATCCACGATATCCCGACGTGCAAGGAGCTGATCGACCGGATCATGACCGAGGCTGAAACCATCATTCGCGGGCGACTTGAAGGGATGCTGGCCGCGTAACCGGCAACGCTTGCGGCTGCCCTCACTCTTTCGGCAAGGTCAGCGTGAAGCGCGCGCCCTGGCCGGGGGCGCTGTCAACGCTCAAAGCGCCGCCCATCGCCTGCGCCAGCCGCCGCGAGATATACAGGCCAAGCCCGCTGCCGCCATCGCCGCTGCGGCCCAGCCGTTCCCACTTGTTGAACAGGCGCTGGCGCTCCTCCTCGGTCAGGCCAGGCCCCTGATCGGCGACGGTGACGCTCGCCCAGTCGGGGCCGTCATCAAGCCGCAGCCAGATCATCGAACCATCGGGCGCATAGTTGATCGCGTTGCCGAGCAGGTTGAGCAGCACCTGCAGCACGCGGCGGAATTCGCCGGTGGCGCCCATCGCCTCCTCCTCGGCGGGCCGGTCGATGCGGATCGAGCGGTCAGCAGCTTTCAGCGCGAGCAAACCGGCGGCGCGGCGCGCAATGTCGGCGAGGTCCACCGGCTCACGCGCGGCGCTAAAGCCGCCCGCCTCAATGGCCTCAAGATCGGCAAGGTCCTCGACCAAGGCCAGCAGATGGCGTCCGGCCGAGGCGATGTCGCTGGCATAAGCCGCATAATCGGCGCGCAGCGGGCCTTCCAGCCTGCTACCAATGGTTTCGGCATTGGCGATGATCCGCCCGATGGGCTGGCGCAGCGCCGGGCCGATCTGGGTGCCGAACAAGCGTTCGAGGCTCTGGTCATCGAACATCGGTGGTGGGGGTGGCGGAGTATCAGATGCTTCCGCTGCGTCCTCATCGACCGGCAGCAGCAGCAGGTCATAACCCATCACCACCCCGTCTGCGCCGTGGTCGGCGCGCAACTCGACCTGCCACGCGCGACCATCCTGAGCGAGCATGACCGTCTGACCGGCGAAATCGACCGGCAGCGCATCGTCATCAGCCTCGCCCGGCGGCGTTGGCGTCAGCAGTCGCGACAAGGGCCGCAACACATAGTCCGCCTCGGCATCGCCCACGCTGCCCGCATAGCCCGCAGGCGGCACGAAGCGCAGCACCCGGCCCAGCCGGTCGGCGCGGATATAGCCACTGTCATCGCCAGCCTTGCGCGGGCGGGCGGCGCGCAGCAGGCGCGGCATTACTTGTGGATTTGGCACCGGCTTTTCATGCCAGCGGCTGATCTGCAGCAGCACGCCATCGGCACGCGGCGCGCAATCGCACCACAGATCGATCAGCACGCCATCGCCTGCGATTGATACCGGGCGCGACAGCCGCATCCCCAGCCGCAGCGCGGCGCGTGCAAGGTCCGCCAGCTGCGGTACCGCCAGTTCGCCATCGGCCAGACCGCCAAGAGCAATGTGCAAAGCCATCAGCCGGTCATCGGCGCTGACCACGCGCGCGGCGCGATCAAGCTGCACCCAGCCGTCTGCGGCGAGCGTCGTTGCGGCCCTGCCGCCCGGATAATCGCCCGCGCTCATGCCAGCAGCGCCGCGTTGCGCCAGCCAGCCACCAGCCGCGCGGCATCATCTGCGGTGACATTGGCGACGGCAGCGCTGTCTGGCAAAGCCTCGGTTGGGGTTGCGCCAAGCAGCGCCAGATCGGCAAGCACCTGCACAATCTTGTCCACCGGCACATCGCAGGCGCGCAGCACAATCACCAGCCGGGCAAGTCCGGCATCGCGCGCCATGTCGATCAGCATATCGAAGCCCAGCCCGCTCGTCCGCGCGAGCATCGCAAACAACAGCGACGGGCCGTTGTCCGCCATCGCCCACGCGTCGCCAGCACGCGGCAATTCGAGCAGATGGCAAAAGCGCAGCATCCGGTTGGGCCGCCCCAGCCGTTCATCAAAGCGCGCCAGCAGCGGCTCTGCGGCGTTGCGCAGCGCCACAGGGTCGCCGCCCTGCGTGGTCTGCAGCCAGCCGACCATGCGCCACACCAGCCCGGCAAGGATTTCGGGCGGCAGTTCGTCTAGATCGATCCGATACGCGGCGGCGTTGGCGAGAAACCGGCTCTGCGCGACGATCACCGACATCGCCGCTGCAGCGATCTCATCCTGCGCATCGCCGACCTCGGCCTCGACGCGCGCGGGCAACTCGGCACTAAGCATGCCGATAAAAGGAGCGTTGTGGCACAGCCGCGCCTCGATCGCGCGGGCAAAGCACAGGCGGGTGGTGGCTTGGCATTGCAGCACGACGCGTTCGCTGATCTGGGTCACGTCGATGTCCGCCTGATCGGGCCACAGCGCCTCGTGCAGCTGCTCGGCAAGCGATGCGGCAAAGCCCCCGGCGAGGCCGAGATCGTCCTCGCGCAGCGCGATTGCCGTAGCCGGTGCCAGCGTCTGACGGATCAGCACCGGCAACGCGGCAGCACCTGTCGCCTGCTCTGCCGCCCGGGCGAGCAGGGCGTCATCGTCCTGCGTGACCGCAAACGCTTGGGTCCTGTCCGTTTTCATTGCTGTATCGTCTAGCGATTGCTGGTTAAAATGCTGTTAGTTGAAAGCGGGGGTTTGCCGGTCAAACCGGTCTATCTTTACCTGGCCGAGCCAGCCCGGTTGCGCCGGACATCCACAGCAACAGGCCAAGCAGCGCAAGGTTCCACAACGCCAGCACGCCGATCAGCGCGCTGAACGGCAGCGCAATCAACGCCGCCAGCGCCAGGAGGCTGTGCGATCCGCCCAGCCGCGTCCAGATCGTCTGCCGCTCCTCTGGACCAGACCGGACGAGCGCCGACAGTCCCAGCACCATGATCGCGGCGAACAGCGCGAACAGCCGTTCGCTCGCGGCCACCGCCAGCACGGTCAGCGCGACAAAGGCGAGCACGAATACGGTCTGGCGGGCGATCTTTTCAGCCGCGCCGGTGGCATTGCCCAGAAACCGGCCAAACAGGCTGTCGTGCAGCCCGGCTGCCGCGCGGCTGGCGAGCAGGATCCCGAGGCCTGCTATCACCCAGCTCACCGCGCCCAGGCCAATCGCTGCAAGCGGCCCGACGATCCCGAAGATCCGCAGCGCAGGGCGACTCCAGCGC
>NZ_JBGTFM010000009.1:0-2035 GCF_041747255.1 Blastomonas sp.
CGCGATCAACGAAAAAGTCGCGCCCGACGTCTGGGGCGAGGCGATGGCTGACATGCTGGTCGAACTGCGCGCCGGACGTGCAGGCGAAGGCATGGCCGCCGCCGTGCGCGACATCGGCAAGGTGCTTACCGAGCATTTCCCCAAGACCGACGCCAATCCCAATGAGCTGCCTGATCGGCTGATCGAACTGTGACGGCGCGCGAGCAGACCGTGACCGAACCCGAAGAGATCGTCTGGCAGGGCAGGTTCATCACCGCCAAGCGGCGCGGTAAATGGGAATATGTATCGCGCAGCCGGGGCATCAGGGCAGCAGTAATTTTGGCGATCCACGAGGAATCGGTCATTCTGGTCGAACAGTTCCGAGTGCCGCTGGGCAAACGATGCATCGAACTGCCCGCCGGACTGATCGGCGATCATGATGATGACGGCGGCGATACGCCGGAAAAGGCAGGCGCGCGCGAGCTTGAGGAAGAAACCGGCTTCCGCCCCACGCGCATCGAGCATCTGGGCGAATTCTATTCATCTCCCGGCATGGTCACCGAGAGCTTTCACCTGTTGCGCGCGCACGATCTGACGCGGGTCAGCGACGGCGGCGGCGTAGAGGGCGAAGACATCACTGTTCACATCGTACCGCTGGTGGATTTGAACGCGTTTCTCAACGCCAAACGGGATGATGGCTGCGCGACGGACGTGAAGCTGCTGTTGTTGCTGGGTGGCGGGATGCTTGGCTGAAGGTTGCCGCTTTCATCAACAACGTTCTCCGGCGAAAGCCGGAGCCCAGGTGCCAGATTTCACTGTGGTCGCCCAGGATTCCGGCATTCGCCGAAAAACGGAACATGATCAGCGGAAATTGTCCGCATAAGCCTGAATCTTCAGGCGCCTTGGCGGGGTTTGCTCGATCCGCGCGGCGATGCCGTATTTCAGCGCATAGGCTGTCGCTGCAACAGCATCGGGAAAGAACAGCTGGACCTGCTGGCGCGTGTCGCCCGATCCGGCCCAGCCGGTCAACGGATCAGGCTTTTTCGCCTCTGCGGGCTCGAACTCAAGGATCCAGCGATCAGTATTGGCGCGGCCCGATTGCATCGCATTCTTGGGGCGCTGAAAGATTCGTGCGGCCATTGTTGTTTGTCCCGAAAAGCCTCTATGCATTGCCCATGCTACAGCGGGGCGCTCCGGGTCAAGGCCGGTGTGGGCGCGATTGCTGACGGGCGAGCATCGCAATACCAACCCCCAACAGCAGCGTCGTCAGTGTCCCTGATGCACCAGCCGGATAAACCAGCGCCATGCCCATCGCCATCCCGCCAAGATTAAGCACCATCGCAGCCAGCCCGGCAATGGCCGTGAGCGCTCCAATGACCTTGACGGCGCCTGCACCACGCAGCAAGTCCGCTGCAATGATTATGGCAGCCAGCCCAAAGAGAAACTTGCCGGCAAAATAAAGGAAGAATGCGCCTGCAAGAACCGCCTTGAAGACAGGGGCGATCGCCTCACCCGCCTCTTCAAGCGGGCCAAACATGGCAAGTCCGATGCCGACCTGAATGACGTTCAGAAGACCGCCGGCTGCGATGGCTGCCCAGCCCAGCGACAGGCGCGCATGATGTACGATCTGCGACAGCGCCACTATCGTAATACCCATAAACGCGAGCGCTTCTGCTGACCAGATGACCATGCGATTGATCTCGGCACCGGCGTTGGAAAGCGTCAGGTAAATGATCTGCGTGACCACCGTGCTGAACAGCAGCACCGCAAGCCCTTGCGATGCCCTGTTTGATGCGTTTTCCATAAACTTGCCTCCAATTGCCGAGCGATCCGGCCTGCCTTGCCAACATTCGTTCTGCAAAGGACCAAGGTTACAGGGCCTTCCGACAGTTGGCGGTCAATGCCCATGCCGCACCTTGATCGCAAGCCCCCCCCAGTGCGCATGGCCAGCTTGCAGCGATCGCTGATGCTTGCGCTCGCAAAGCAGCAGGCTAAAGTTACTGGCCATGAAAACGCACGACAGCATCCGTTATTCCGCCCTGCCCCGCTATAGTGA
>NZ_JBGTFM010000010.1:0-4394 GCF_041747255.1 Blastomonas sp.
AATCCTTCCTTGACTTGATTGTTAACGATAACATAAAAGACGAGAAAGTGATTGTCGAGTGCAAAGCGGAGGTTGCCATGACCCTTAAACTTTTCGACCTGAGCGGAAAACGCGCTCTGATTACCGGATCATCGCAAGGCATCGGCGCAGCATTGGCCTTGGGTCTTGTAAACGCCGGGGCAGCGGTAATTCTGAACGGACGCGACAAGGCGAAACTGGCTGACGCGGCCCGCGCGTTGCGCGAAACGGGTGGAACCGTGCATGAACTGGCTTTCGATGTCACCTGCCACGACGCCGTGCGCGCAGCTGTTGACGGGTTCGAAGCGGCCACCGGCCCTATCGACATCCTGATCAACAATGCCGGGATGCAGCATCGCGGCCCGCTGGAAGAGTTTCCCGCAGACGCTTTCGAGCGTCTGTTGCAAACAAATGTCGCATCCGTGTTTCATGTCGGGCAGGCCGTCGCGCGGCACATGATCAAGCGCGGCGCAGGCAAGATCGTGAATATCTGTTCCGTTCAAACCGCCCTCGCCCGACCGGGCATCGCACCTTATACCGCCACCAAGGGTGCGGTGGCCAACCTGACCAAAGGCATGGCAACCGACTGGGCAAAATATGGTCTTCAATGCAACGGACTTGCACCTGGCTATTTTGAGACACCGCTTAATCAGGCGCTGGTGGACGATCCCGAATTTACCGCCTGGCTGTCCAAACGCACACCGGCAGGTCGCTGGGGCAAGGTAGAGGAACTGGTCGGCGCCGCGATTTTCCTGTCGTCGGCGGCCTCCAGTTTTGTCAACGGCACGACGATATTCGTCGACGGCGGCATTACGGCATCGCTATGACGCGCTATGTCATCATGGGTGTGTCCGGCTGCGGCAAAAGCACCGTTGGCACCTGTGTCGCCAGCGTCGCAGGTCTGGACTTCGTTGATGGCGATAGCCTGCATCCGCAGGCCAACATCGACAAGATGGCGCGTGGGCAGCCACTGGATGACGCAGACCGCGCGCCTTGGCTGGTCGCGGTGGGGGAACGGCTGACCAATGACACGATCATCGCCTGTTCGGCATTGAAACGCAGCTACCGCGACCTGCTCCGTGCCCATACAGGCGGGCCGGTGACGTTCCTTTATCTGCGGGGGCAGCGCGATACGCTGGTGGACCGGATGCACGACCGCAGCGGCCATTTCATGCCCGCCACCCTGCTGGACAGCCAGCTTGCCACGTTGGAAGAGCCTGCCGACGGCGAAAGCGTCATCGTCGCAGAGATCGAAAATAAGCCTG
Organism: Blastomonas sp.; assembly: GCF_041747255.1. GTDB lineage: Bacteria > Pseudomonadota > Alphaproteobacteria > Sphingomonadales > Sphingomonadaceae > Blastomonas. The sequence goes on from NZ_JBGTFM010000010.1 coordinate 1,284, forward strand.
ACGAGATCGTAGCTTTGCTTGTGGCAGGCATCCGGCAAAAGGAGACATTAGCGTGACAATCAAGATTGCATTGATCGGCTGTGGGGCAATGGGCGGTGCCATAGGCGCACGCCTGATCGCGACCGGCCAGACCCTGACCGTGTTCGACCTGAACGCCGACGCGGTGCAATCGCGGGTGGACAAGGGTGCCATCGCCGCCGATAGCGCCGCCGCAGCCGCAGCCGCATCGGATTACGTCATCACCTCGCTCAATGCGCCGCATATCGTCAAGGCCGCGGTCTTTGGCCATGGCGGGGTGGCAGCAGGTGCGAAACCCGGCACGCTGATCATCGATATGTCGTCCATCGACCCCGGTGCCACCCGCGAATTGGCCGAAATGGCAACAGCGCAAGGCCTGCGCTGGGTCGACAGCCCACTGTCCGGCGGCGCACCCAAGGCCGCAACCGGCGAGCTGACATTGATGTGCGGTGGCACTATCGCCGATGTCGATGACGCAAAAACTGTCCTTGCCCACGTCGCCAGCAACATTACGCGTATGGGCGACCACGGTGCAGGCCAGACGACGAAGCTGATCAATCAAGTGTTGTGCGGCCTGAACTTCATGGCCGTGGCCGAGGCGACGCAACTGGCGCTGGACGCCGGTGTCGATGCCGCGATGATCCCCATAGCCTTGAAAGGCGGACGCGCGGACAGTGCGATCCTTCAGGAATACATGCCGCGTTTCGCGACCAAGGACTATCGCCGCACCGGCCGTATCGACAACATGGTCAAGGATCTAAACGGCGCGCAGGATTTGGCACGCCGCACGAACACATCCATGCCGATGACAGCACTTTGTAACGAAATCCACCGCATGTTGACCGCCGCTGGTCTGGGCGGTGAAGACCAGGCTGCCCTCATGGAATATTTCCAAGGGCCAAATCAGGATGCTTTCAAATGATCACCCGCTACGCCCTGTTTGAGGGGTACATCAAGGACGGCAAGACCGATGCCTTTCGCGCCGCTGTCAACGCACGGCTGGTGCCGGTGTGGACCCAGTTCCCCGGCAGTTGCGAAGTCCGCGTGATGTTCGGTGCCGAACGCGACGAAGGTGCGCCCGAATTCCCGCTAATACTTGCCATCAGCTACCCCGACCGCGACGCCATGGCAGAGGCTATGAACTCTGACGCGCGCATAGTATCGCGCAACATCACCGGCGAAATTGTCGCCGAATTCTTCGACGGCCGCATTCATCACCACGTTACAGAAGCCAGCGAATATTCTGTGAAATCGTGATCATTTGAAGCTTATAAATAGGTGCTGCCGCAAAGTTTTTTTTGGGGGGGGTCGGGACGCTGGACCGTGTTACGAGCGGGATCCTGTTCTGAAAGAACATGTGATCAACTGTGACAATCAATTTGAAAGGGAATCATTTCTTCAAAGCGTGATCCTATACGCTGCATTTGCTACGAAAACACGTCATCCTGACCCTAAGGCGCTGTGAGGCCTGACCGTGTTATAGTGACCGCCAGCGTTCGATCAGGATCTGGGCCTCGCGTAACGTGGAGAAGACCTCGCCGTTGAGCAACTCGGTCTTAGGTAGCAAATGCACCAAGCCTTGCATTCTTGTGGATTTTAGAACATAACGTGAACATTGTTGATATTGAGGGGCGATGATGGCTCAGCATTTTCTTCTGTCGGCTGCGGCACGGACGCTTTCGTTGAAGGCGATCTTTTCGGAGGGTGAGGAGGTGGCCTATCGGCGGTTCTGTCGTCTGCGCTGGCCTGAGACGGAGGGCGCGCCGATCTGTCCGCTTTGCGGATGCATTGATGTTTATGACCTGACCACCCGGCGCCGGTTCAAATGCGCGGCCTGCCATCGGCAGTTCAGCGTGACGTCAGGCACCATTTTCGCGTCTCGCAAGCTCGCCTTTGTCGATCTGCTCGGTGCGATCTGCCTACTTGTGAACGCGTCCAAAGGTCTGTCCGCGGTTCAGCTCTCGCGTGACCTGAATGTACAGCACAAGACGGCGTTCGTGTTGATGCACAAGCTGCGGGAAGCGATGGAGGCGGAGACCCGCGACATCCATCTGGTCGGCACGATCGAGATCGATGGGGCCTCCTTCGGAGGCCATGTCCGTCCCGCCAATCTGCGCGAGGACCGCGTTGACCGTCGGCGGCTGGGCAATCGAAGCGGCAAGCGCCGTGTCGTGGTCGTCCTTCGTCAGCGCGCTGGCCGAACGGTAACCAGGACATTCCTGAGAGAGGCCCAAGGCGTCGACTTTGCGCGGGAACGGGTCGCCCCCGGCTCCCTGATTGCGGCGGACGAGACCGCACATTGGGACTTGCTGGAGCCCGACTTCGACATGCAAAGGATCAATCATTCAGAGGCTTACAGCCGTTACGGGGCAAATACCAATTTGGCGGAAAGCTACTTCTCGCGACTGAGGCGCATGATCGGCGGGCAACATCTGAGGGTCGAGGGGCGATATCTGGATGCCTACGCAACCCACGCCGCCTGGCTTGAGGATCATCGCGACGAAAGCAATGGCTGCCTTGCTGATCGGTTGATCGGCGGCGCGCTCGCCGTTCCGGTCAGTCGGACGTGGAAGGGCTACTGGCAACGACGCGCAGCGTGACCGCGTCCCCTGCCGCCCAGACGCACATGCCCTTCCGCTTCTCCACCATGCGAACCAGCTTGCGCCGTTTTGCGTGACGCAGCGCCTGGACAACCTTGAACACTACCGAGTTCCGTAGCGCCGCGTCCGAGCTGTCGAGGCCGCGCTCTGCCATGACCCGTTCAGCCAGTTCCCGCGTCGACATCTCGCCATCTACATCAAGGTGACGAACACAGATGTCGGCGATCTCGCCCTTCTTGAAGAACCCGTGGCTGACCATGTAACGGGTGCGCTGCCGTTCCGGCGCGACAAATAACTCCATCGTCGCGTTTACATGCGCCAGATCGTGCTTGGCCTGCGCGATTTGAGCCTCATAGGCTCTGATCCGGCCGAGGATCTCGGCGCGTTTGTCAGTCAGGGTCTGGACAATCAGAAGCTCAGGCATGCTGCCATTGGACCCGATACAACGCTCCCCATCCAGTCGGCAATTTGGTGCATTTGCTACCTAAGACCG
>NZ_JBGTFM010000011.1:0-2962 GCF_041747255.1 Blastomonas sp.
ACGCTGCGTCGCAGCCGCTCTACCCGGGCGGCGGCTTCGCGCACTGCGGCCCGCGCGTCGCGGCTGTCGATCGCAAACAGCGGCTGGCCCGCGCCGACCTGGTCCCCGGCCTGCACAAAGACGCGCTCCACCACACCCGGCACAAATGCACCGATCTCGATCAGCTCGCTTGATGGCTCGACCACGCCGGCTCCGGCGACTGTGCTGCCGCTCTGGCTGGCGGGCACCTGCGCGGGGGTTTCGGCGGCTTGTGCCAGCATCCGGTCCGGCTGGCTGCGCGCCACGATGATCGCGGCGATGATGATGAAGGCGATGGCCAGAACAGGAAGGATTTGGCGAGAAAAGCTGAGTTTTGCCATGGCTGTCAATGATCCTTGGGCATGTGCGTGCCATCGTGGGTGATGCGCCCGTCCTCCATCGCGAGGATGCGGTCGGCGAGATCGAAGATGCGGTTGTCGTGCGTGACGATGATGACCGCGCGGTCGGTCGCCAGCGCCACGTCGCGCAGCAGGTCCATCACGCGCCGCCCGGACCGGGCATCAAGCGCAGCGGTGGGTTCGTCACAAACGACAAGGCGCGGTGCGTGGATCAGTGCTCGTCCGATGGCGACGCGCTGCTGCTGTCCGCCCGAAAGCTGCCTTGGAAGTTTGTCGCATTGATCGCCGATGTTGAGCATGTGCAGCAACTCGCGCGCCTGTTCGATAGCCGCCTTGCGTGGAACTCCCGATGCGATCAGCGGCACAGCCGCGTTGGCAGCCGCGCTGATCGACGGGATGAGATTGTACTGCTGGAAGATGAAACCGATGGTGCTGAGGCGGAATTTCACCAGCTGCGTATCGTTAAGCCGGTAGATATCCGTTCCGAACACGCTGACCGTGCCTTCGCTGGGGTACAGGATACCGGCGATAATCGAGATCAGCGTGGTCTTGCCCGATCCGGATTCGCCGACCAGGTACGTCAGTTCGCCCGACTTCACGTCGACATTGATGTCATGCAGCACGCGCAGCTTGCCGTCGCCCACCGGAAAGTCCTTGGCAACACGAGTCACCCTGATGGCCGGATGGCCGCTCACCGGAACACCTCGGCAGGTTCGGTCTTCAGCACTTGGCGCAGCGCCAGAAAGCCGGTGATCAGGATCATCACGACCACCGTGCCGGCGGCGATCAGCGGGATCTGATAGGGCGTGTAAAAGCCTTTGAAGGCGTCTGAATAGGTCGCGCCCAGCTCGATTAAGGTGATTGCGAGGATCAACCCCAGGCCATAGCCGATCAGGGCGACCAGCGCCGATTGCGCCACCACCATCTGCCGGATGGTGGCGTTGGTGACACCGATCGCCTTCAGCGCCCCGAACTGCTTGATGTTGTCACGGATGAACAGGCTGAAGGTCAGTCCGACGATCACGATGCCGACGATGACGCCCAGCGCCACGGTGATGCCGAAGTTGATCGGAATGCCGGTATTGTCGATTATATAGTCGATACCGTCTTGCGCAAACTGCGCTGATGTGCGGGCGCGAAGCCCCGTTTCCGTCTCTATCCGTCGCGCCACCACCGCCACATCCTCGCCGTCACCGGCGCGCACAAGCACGAACGACAGACGGTTGCGCGTACCCGGCACGAAATTGAGTGCGTTGGAATAACGCGTGTAGAGCAAAACGCCCGAGGTGAAGGTCGGCTCTGCATCGACAAGCCCGCGAATGATCGCGCGTTGGTCGTTTAATTCCAGGCGGACATTCATCGCCGCCGCATCGCTGCCAAACAGCTTTCGGGCACCTACGCCGTCGATGAACACGGCATCGGGCTCGCGCAAGGACTCGCGTTGCCCCAGCATCACGGCGGTTGGCAAGCCCAGCAGCGTCGCATCGTCGAGGCCAACCACCGTCACCGGCTCCAGGGCGCCCTCGGGTGTGCGCACGTTGGCACCTGACCGGATCATCGGAACCGCCCAGTCGACCCCCGGCACACCGCGCACACGCTGCAGATCGGTCGATGGCATCGGCAGGGTGACATCGGTGGTGCGTCCGGCGGGGTCCATCACCCAGATATCGACGCTCGATACCTCATGCACCGCAGCCGCCCCGCGCAGCAGCAGATTGACGAAGATGGTCAGCTGCTGGGTGATCAGCAAAGTGGAGAAGGCAACGCCGAACACCAGCCCGATGAACTTCACACGGTCGCCGGTCAGCATCCGGATCGCAATCCACATCATGTGCCGGCCCTCGATCGCAAACTTTGCAAACAACTAATCATACTGTACGGTAGCGTTCAAAATAAAGCAGAATTACTGAACGTCAACGTATAGTTTTTGCGTCGACCGATCCATCGGATGTGGGACTGATCGATATGGCAGAGCGACACGCCCAAAGCGCCAAGGCCGGGCGACCGCGCGATCCTTCAAAGCATTCCGCTATCATGCATTCCGCGCTGCACACGTTTCTGGAGCGCGGGTTTAACGCGGCTACGATCGAGCAAATTGCGGCGCGCGCCGGCGTTTCGAAAGTCACGATCTACAACCGCTTCACCGACAAGGAGACGTTGTTCGAGGCGGTGATCAAGGAGCAGACCGAGCAGATTGCCGAGGCAACGATGAGCGAGGCCGCCTTAAAGGGTGATTTCGAGGCTCAGTTGAATGCCTTTGGACATGGCCTGCTGACCTTTCTGTTCGCATCCGATCATGTGGCGCTCGACCGCATGCTGCCACAGGAAATCGCGCACTTGCCCGATATGGCTCACCGCTTCTTCGATGCTGGTCCGGGACAAAGCCGAACCCAGCTCGCCGCCTTGCTGGAGCGGGGACGCGCTATAGGGTGGATCGATTTTGACAATGCGATCGATGCAGCCGAAGATCTGATGGCGCTGTGGAAAGGCTTTGCGGACGTCGAACTGAAATTCGGTGTCAGACACGGAATGTCCGGGGCCGACATCAACCGGCGTCTGAAACGCGGCACTGCGGTGTTTTTACG
>NZ_JBGTFM010000012.1:0-3707 GCF_041747255.1 Blastomonas sp.
CGCCCGGTGCGCTCGATCGCCAAGGCATCGGAGACGGGCCACGGCACCAACGTTATCCAGGGGCTGGCGATCAGCCTTGAAGCGACCGCGCTGCCGACGCTGCTGATCGTGGTTGCGGTGATCGTTGCGCATCAGCTGGCGGGCGTCGTCGGCATCGCTTTTGCCGCGACCGCAATGCTGGCGCTGGCCGGCATGGTCGTGGCGCTCGATGCTTACGGCCCAGTGACCGATAACGCGGGCGGCATCGCCGAGATGGCGGGGCTGGACGACAGCGTACGCGAGAAAACCGATGCTCTTGACGCCGTCGGCAACACCACCAAGGCGGTGACCAAGGGCTATGCCATCGGTTCGGCAGGCCTTGCCGCGCTGGTGCTGTTCGGCGCGTATACGACCGATCTCAAGGAGTTCTTCCCTGACGTGCCGGTCGATTTCTCGCTGTCCAACCCGTACGTCATTGTCGGCCTGCTGCTCGGCGCATTGCTGCCCTATCTGTTCGGCGCGATGGGCATGACCGCCGTGGGCCGCGCAGCTGGCGCGGTTGTCGAAGAGGTGCGCGAGCAGTTCCGTACCAATCCGGGCATCATGCTCGGCACGTCCAAGCCCGATTATGCGCGCACGGTCGATCTGGTTACCAAAGCGGCGATCAAGGAGATGATCATCCCCTCTCTGCTGCCGGTGCTCGCGCCGATTGTGGTCTATTATGTGATCACCGCAGTGGCAGGCCAGGCCAATGGCTTTGCCGCGCTGGGCGCCTTGCTGCTCGGCGTCATCGTCTCAGGCCTGTTCGTCGCGCTGTCGATGACCTCAGGCGGCGGCGCATGGGACAATGCCAAGAAATACATCGAGGATGGCCACCACGGCGGCAAGGGGTCAGAGGCGCACAAGGCGGCGGTGACCGGCGACACCGTGGGCGATCCGTACAAGGACACTGCGGGTCCTGCGGTCAACCCGATGATCAAGATCACCAACATCGTTGCGCTACTGCTGCTCGCGGCGCTCGCGGCGGGGTAACCAGCGGCCATTCACGCGATTTCAAACCTGTTCTCCGGCGAAAGCCGGAGTCCAGGGGCGAGATGGGGCGTACAACGACACAAAGCATCCCAATTTGACACACGCGCAAAACCTTAACGGATTCATCACGCCGTTTAACCTGTTGTTTGCCTAAACACGCTTAAGGCGTAATGGATCGCGGTCGGCAATGTCGCCGCCGCCATCGGGACGCTGAGCAATCCATGGACCAGAGCTGGACCATTTCAGCCCGGACTGCTGCTTCGACAGCGCAGCCTGGCTTGCGCCTCCAGATCCATGACCCCGCCACGCTCAACCCCGATTTTCATGCGCAATGGGTCGATCTTGCTGCCGCAGCGGCTGAGCCCAACATCTTCCACGCGCCCGAATATCTGCCCTTTGCCATCGCGCACTGCGACACCTATCGCAACGCCCGGCTGGCCAGCCTGACGATCGGAGGCAGGCTTTGCGGGCTTATGCCGCTGGCGCGCGAGGGCTATTACGGACGCTGGCCGCTGCCGCACAGCCAGAACTGGCGGCACCCCAACTGCTTTCTTGGCACGCCCTTGGTGCGCCCCGGCCACGAGCCAGCGTTCTGGCAGACGCTGCTCGCGCATCTCGATGCGCTGCCCTCTGCGGGGATGTTCCTGCACCTCCACGGCATCGCCACCGACGGCCCGGTCTATGCCGCGCTCGCCGCGCTGTGCGGCCAACAAAACCGCCGCTGCGACATCGTGCTGGCGGAAGAACGCGCGATGCTCGCTACAACGATGGCCGGGCAGCCCTATTACGAACAAACGGTGCGCAAAAAAAAGCGCAAGGAACTGGCACGATTGCGCAATCGGCTGGCCGAGATGGGGCATGTCGAAACCATCGAAGGCGCGGGCGAGGCCGGGCTCGATGCGTGGCTTGCTGAGTTCCTCACGCTCGAACAGGGCGGCTGGAAAGGACGCAACGGATCGGCCTTGGGCGACATGCCGGAGACGCGCGCGCTGTTCCTGTCCACCGCGCACGCCGCCGCGCAAAGCGGCAAGCTGCATCTGATCGCGATGCGGCTCGATGGCAGCCCGATCGCTATGCTGGTCAACTTCATCAGCGTGCCAGGCGGCTTTTCGTTCAAGACCGCGTTCGATGAGGAACTCGCACGGTTTTCGCCCGGGGTGCTCCTGCAGATCGACAATCTCGATATCCTCGCCAAACAGGGTTTGCGGTGGATGGACAGCTGCGCCGCCGAGGGCCATCCGATGATCGACAGCCTGTGGGCCGAGCGGCGTCATGTTGCGCGCGTCTCGGTTGGCCTCAAAGGCTTTGGCCGCCCGGCGCTGTTCGCGCTGTTCCGCATGGGCGAGCGCTATATGGACCGCCGCCGCAAGGCAAAGGCCCCGCCCCCGGCTCCCGCGCATCCGGAGAATGACGATGACTGATCAGCCCGATCCGACCGGCTTCACCTCCACCGCAACGCCGCCGGTGTTTGATCCCGATGCCAAGGCGCGCTTTGCGCTGGGTTATCCTGAAACCCCGCACCGGCTGACCCACGCCCTGTTTCAGCACCCTTTGCTTGAGCTTGAGGCGCTGGCCCGGCTGGGCGAGGCGCTGCCCGAAAAGTCGCTCGAATACAATCGCGGTGACCTGCCCATCGGCATCCGCCCCGAAGATGTGCCCTCCAACGGGCTGACCATCGGCGAAACCATCCGCACGATCGAAAGCGCCAACAGCTGGGCGGTGCTCAAGAACATCGAGCAGATACCCGCCTATCGCGACCTGCTGCACGCGCTGCTGGCCGAGCTTGAGGACGTGACCAGCGCCACCACCGGCGAAATGCTGCGGCCCGAGGGGTTCATCTTCGTCTCATCGCCAGGATCGATGACGCCCTATCACTTCGACCCCGAACACAACATCCTGCTGCAACTGCGCGGCCACAAGACGATGACCGTGTTTCCGGCCGGAGACCCCCGCTTTGCGCCACCCGAGGCGTATGAGGCCTATCATTCAGGCGGCCCGCGCAACCTCAACTGGTCAGACGAGCTTGCGGCTTATGGCACTGATTTCGCGCTTGCACCCGGCGAGGCGATCTTCGTGCCGGTGATGGCGCCGCATTATGTGCGCAACGGCGACAAACCGTCGATCTCGCTGTCGATCACCTGGCGCTCTGAATGGAGCTTTGCCGAGATCGATGCGCATGGCTTCAACATCCTGATGCGCAAACTCGGCCTCAACCCCAGCCCGCCCAGACGCTATCCGGTGCACAACCGCGCCAAATCCTTCGGCTGGCGCGCGCTGCGCAAGCTGAAGCTGGTGGGGTAAACGGAAACGCTAGCGTCGCCGCGCGGCCTTGGGGGATGAACGAAATGGACGCGGGCGTTACCCCTCAACCCACACCCGCAACCCTCGCGCGTGCCGCTCGACGCTCGCGCTTACGCCATAAACCTCGGCAATGCGCGCCGCCGTCATCGTCTCCTCAACACCGCCGCTGGCGATGGTGCGTCCGCCTGCCATCCACACCAGCCGGTCGGCATATTGCGCGGCGAGATCAAGATCGTGCAGCACCACCAGCGCGCCACCGCCTGCATCGACATAGCGGCGGATCAGCCGCATCACTGCGTGCTGGTGGCGCGGGTCGAGCGAGGCAACCGGTTCGTCGGCGACCAGCAGCGGCGTCTCGGCCGCCAGCGCGCGCGCCACATGGACGCGTGCCAGCT
>NZ_JBGTFM010000013.1:0-2851 GCF_041747255.1 Blastomonas sp.
ATGATCCCGAAGGAATGAAGGCCGCCGCCGATCTGATGCCCGGCGTCACTATGGCTGAAGGCACCTACCAGGCGCTTGAGGGGGCTGATGCGGCGGTGATCGTCACCGAATGGGACGTGTTCCGTGCGCTCAACCTGCCGCGCGTGGCAGAGGCGCTGCGCAGCAAGGTGCTGGTCGATCTGCGCAACATTTATCTGCCCGAGCAGGCAAAGGCAGCGGGCCTCACTTATGTGAGTATCGGACGATAAACGGCACTGTCTGGCAAGGGTGATTGAGCGGATGGCAAAACGCATCATGGTCATTTTCGGCACCCGGCCAGAGGCAATCAAGCTGTTCCCGGTCGTCACCGCGATACGGCAGACCAACGGGGTCGATCCTGTCGTGCTGGTCACCGGCCAGCACCGCGAGATGCTCGATCAGGTGCTCGATATCGCGGGGCTGGTGCCCGATCATGATCTCGCGCTGATGCAGCCGGGTCAAAGCCTCGACGAGATCAGCGCCCGGCTGCTGACCGGGATCGGCTCGGTGCTTGACCATGAACAGCCCGACATGGTGATCGTACAGGGTGACACCGCGACCGCAATGTGTGGTGCGCTCGCCGCGTATTATCGCAAGCTGCCGGTGGCGCATGTTGAGGCTGGCTTGCGCAGCGGTAATATTTATCACCCCTGGCCCGAAGAGGTGAACCGCAAGATCATCGGTTCCATGGCCGACCTGCATTTCGCCCCGACCGAAACGGCGGCGGTCGCATTGCGCCGCGAAGCCGTGCCCGATGCGCATATCTTTGTCACCGGCAACACTGTTGTCGATGCGCTGCACTGGGTGACCGACAAGCTGCGGCACGCGCCCGAACGCGCCAACATAATCGCGCCGCTAGAAGCGCGCTTCGCGGGCAAGCGGATCATCGGGGTGACTACCCACCGCCGCGAGAATTTCGGCTCTGGCATGGCGGACATTGCCGACGCCATCCGCACCTTGGCCGCACGCGACGATGTCGCCATCATCTTCCCGGTACACCTCAATCCGCAAGTGCGCAGCGCGATCATGCCAGTGCTGGGTGATCTGGCCAATGTTGCGCTACTCGAACCGCTCGATTACCTCAATTTTACCCGCCTGTTGCAGATCGCCGACCTGATGCTGACCGACAGTGGCGGGGTGCAGGAAGAGGCCCCCGCGCTGGGCAAGCCGGTGCTGGTGATGCGCGACACCACCGAGCGGCCCGAGGGTGTGGCAGCGGGAACGGCAAGGCTGGTCGGCACCGATAAAAATCGGATCGTTTCAGAGGCCAGCGCGTTGCTGGATGACGCAGTTGCCTATGCCGCGATGGCACAGGCACATAACCCCTTTGGCGATGGCCACAGTGCCGGGCGGATTGCTGTCATTATCTCAAAGTGGTTTACCGACCGGCCGTGACCATAACAGCGTTGAACACCTAAATCTTTCCCGATAGTGGGGTGCCAGGTGCGCAACACGTTTTCTCCTGGAAGTTGACCATGACCCACGAATTTCACCCTACGACGCTTCGCGAATATGACATTCGCGGGATCATTGGGGAGACGTTGAGCGATGCCGATGCCTATGCCATCGGCCGGGGTTTTGCGACCCTGCTTGCACGCGCCGGGGGCAAATGTGCTGTCGTTGGCTATGATGGCAGGATCAGCTCGCCAATGCTCGAAGACGCACTCATTCGCGGCCTGAACGACAGCGGCGTCGATGCGATCAGCATCGGGATGGGACCCACCCCCATGCTGTATTATGCCGAAGCAGCATTAGAACAGGCGGATGGCGGCATTCAGATAACTGGCAGCCATAACCCCTCCAACTATAACGGCTTCAAGATGGTCTTCAAAGGCGGGCCGTTTTTTGGCGCGGACATCCGCACCTTGGGTGACATGGCTGCGCGCGGTGACTGGGACAGCGGCACCGGCAGCGTCCGCCGCATCGAGATGCTCGATCAATACGTTGACCGGCTGGTTGAGGACTTCAAGGGTGCCGCGTGCCGGGTGGGCTGGGACTGTGGCAATGGCGCCGCCGGCCCTGCGGTGGAAGCGCTCGTCAAGAAGCTTCCCGGCGAGCACTTTACGCTGTTCACTGATGTTGATGGCAATTTTCCCAATCATCATCCTGACCCCACCGAAGAAAAGAACCTTAGCGACCTGAAGGCGCTGGTGGCGGAGAAGTCGCTCGATTTTGGAGTGGCGTTCGATGGCGATGGCGACCGCATCGGAGCGATTGACGGCGAAGGCCGCGTCATCTGGGGCGATCAGCTGCTGACAATTTACGCCGAATCGGTGCTGAAAGATGTGCCGGGAGCGACGATCATCGCCGATGTGAAGGCCAGCCAGGCGCTGTTTGACCGTGTGTCCGAACTCGGTGGCACTCCGATGATGTGGAAAACAGGGCACAGCCTGATCAAGCAAAAGATGAAGGAAACCGGCGCACCACTCGCTGGCGAGATGAGCGGGCATGTGTTTTTCAAGCACCGTTATTATGGCTTTGACGATGCACTTTATGCCGCTGTCCGGCTGATCGAGGCGCAGACTTTGCTGGGCCGCAGCGTGACCGAATTGCGCAGCGCGATGGCACCGATGATCAACACCCCTGAAATGCGCTTTCAGGTCGATGAAACGCGCAAATTCGCCGTGATCGACGAAGTGCTCGCGCGGCTTTCCGCCAGCGGCGCGGATGTCAACGCCACCGACGGTGCACGCGTCAACACCGACGACGGCTGGTGGCTGCTGCGGGCATCGAACACGCAGGATGTGCTCGTCGCTCGCGCCGAGGCAAAGAGTGAAGAAGGCCTTGCACGGCTGATGACGCAGATCGATGAGCAACTGGCCGCATCAGGGCT
>NZ_JBGTFM010000014.1:0-16741 GCF_041747255.1 Blastomonas sp.
TCAATGCCATCTTCCGTTGGCGCTTACCATACCGGCCCAAACCCAGACGCAACAAGGAGTGCCGGCGCGGCGACTTGAAAGGCCGGTTTCGGGACGACCGGTCATTCGCGACATAGTGGTTGATCGGCAGAAAAGTCCCACTTGAAGACATTGCGAACCAGTGCTAGTCTTCGTGAGAGAACAATGCATCCCCGAAATTCTCACAGTTTGGCTACAAAAAGCTCTCGCCTGCATGGTTGTCGAACAGAGCAGCATCACGAACATATCCAAGCAGCACCTCGACCTTTTTCTGCCGCGACACCTCCTGCATCTTCGGTAATGAGGCCCCCGCCTTGGCAGCTTCGGTCAGGAATCCGGACCGCAGGGAGTGCGCACCGACTGCGGCGGGATCGAGTCCAACCTTGTCCGCATAGCGCTGGATCAACCGCGCCACCGAGCGATCCGACATCGCCTCTCTAGTCATCACGCCCTGCGCGTCGGTCCGGTAGAACAGCGGACCAGCCTCCCCTCGCCTGATGCTAAGCCATTCGTTAAGCCGCGCGCCGGGCTTGAGCACTTTACCCGACGGAACAGCAATTACCTGCCCTCCCCCTTCCTGATCGGTCTTGGAATGCCGGATCGTCAACTTGAGTCCTTCCCGTACCAGCTCGAGGTCAGCCAGCTGCAGCGCGACCAGTTCGGAACGCCGCAGCGCCGCCGCCAGCCCAAGTGCCATCACGGCCCGGTCGCGGATCGCTCGAGGACTCTGGCCTTCGGCAGCTGCGATCATTCGGGCCAGATCAGCGGCCAGAATTGCGCTCTTCTTGCGCGTCGGCCGCGCACGCTGCTCGCGCCGGATCCCCGCAAGTGTATCGGCAATCACATCGCGCGGATCGCGATGCTGGGGCGCAACCTGCCCTGCTTGCCGATGATGCCAGGCGATGGCCGCTAGATGCCGACCAATTGTACTGTCCGCCCTGCCCGCCTGCGCCAACGAGGCAAGGTATGTGGCCACTGCCTCCGGCATAGCCGGCATAGGCTCAAGATCGCGCACCCAGCACCATTCTTCGAACTGCCGCCAGTCGCTGTCATAGGCTCGGACAGTATTGGCCGCCTTGGAGCGCGCGCGGTATGAGCGGGCCGCTTCGATCTCTGCCGCGAGCTGCGGCGGGATCGCATTCCCCAAGGGCGCGAGCGCAGCCTCATCTGAGAGCCCCAAAGCCTTGCTGTTGTCATTATCCAAGGCGACACTCCTCCAGCTTCAATGCCGCTGCTGTGCCCTACCCTTGCCTTCGGGCCGGGGCGACATTGCAGCGAATTTCGTCTGCTTTATATAGAATAGCGTGTCGTCCGTGAAGGGCTCTTATCGGACAGCGAAAGCACCGTACAAGCTGGGTATACTTTTTTAGCCATTTATATACTATCTGGCTGATGGTATTTGACCCAGCATCCTGGCAACTGACGCTTGCGCGCATCGAAGGCGCCCTCCCCTTCATCTCGCCCGAGCTGTCCGAATGCCTTGCGCTGGCCTCACTCCGGCGCCTCTGGCGCGTGCATGTGCGCGATTATCCGTTTGATAATCTTGGAATTGAACACAATCCGGGGCTTGAGGCCGACGAGCTTGTGCGCTCGTGGTATTCCGAAGAACGCCGTCAATTCTTGTCGTGGATCAGCCGGCGAGGTCACCCTCCCCTCGCCCATGCCGCCAAGCTGGCCATGGCCACCAAAAGTCACACCGAAGGGTTCAGCGAGACATACAGGCCCGCCGATCGCGCGCTCGAGCGGCTCGATGTACTGCTGCCGACCCGCGATCCGATGGGCACCCTCCTTGAATGGCTGGGGGAACTGCGAACTGAGGAAATCGACTTTCTTGAAGGCGGCAGCGAGATGGTCCAGGTCAGTGGGTTCGCGGTCACACGTTCGGCGCCCCGGGGGGCGGCCTGGGCTGCGTCGCTTGCGGTCGCCATGCGGCCACACTTGTTTGGGCTGGGGTCGGCTCCAATGGCGCTTGCTGGGGTCATGCCGCGGGCTGTGTTTCGTGAACTCCATGAAGAGCCCTTGCCCGTTGTGCTTCGCGCGGCGCTTCAGGTAGCCAGCGAAAAGGCTGAGGTCGATTTGCGCTTCCTGCGAAGGGCTGTCGTTCGGGCCGACGAAGTACTTTCTGGGCTGTACGCCTCTTCGACTGCTCCGCAAACCTGGAGAATGATCGTCAGCTTGGGCCCACTTACCCGAGCTGAGCTCGCTCGGGGACGGGGTGTAACAAAGCGCACCGCTTCTCAATCGGTAGCTTCACTTCAGGCGGCAAGTATGGTGCTCCTTCGGCAGACCGACGGCGCTATATTGCCGGCCAGTGCTGATCTAGAACGGCGCGAATAGCCTCTTCCGCTTCCTGCCGTGTCGCGCCGCCCTTATTCAGCAACGTGACACGGACGCCCTTACGGTCAGCCCCATCGATCCGAAGCACTGGCTTCCCACTGGCACTGGCCACGGTTTCAGGCTTTCCTGACTTCTTGGGGGATCCTGACTTCTTGGGGGGGTCTGCCGCGAGAGCGAGCGCCTTGATCACCTCAATCACAGACATCGACTTGCCAGTCTGCTCGCGCTCTGCAGCAAGACGTTCCGCCTCACGGAAGGCGCGCTCCCGTCGATCCTCAGGCTTGAGGAGCGCTTTGAGCGCAATCGCATTGCGAATGCCAAGCTCCTGCGGATTGGCAAATGCCCTGGTCAGCCCATCTGGCAGCCGTGCCAGATCGAGATACCGCGTTAGCCAGCTTTCGGAGACTTTAAGCCTTTCCGCCATCGTCTTCTGCCGACCATCGTAATAGGCCGTCAGGGCGCGCAGATAGTCTTTTGCGCGTTCGAGATCGGTAAGATCATCCCTCGCCCGGTTTTCAATGTCCGCGAGCCTGAAGGCCTCTTCATCGCCCATCTCGCGTACGTCGACGAGAAACTTAAAGTCTGGATAGTTGTGCGAGCGCAGCCAGCTGATCGACCAGTGTCGGCGCGCTCCGCAAATGACCTCAAACTCAAACCCGTCATCTCCTGATAGGCGACGGACGATCGCGGGTATCTCCTGCCGCCCTTGAGCCTTGATACTCTCAATAAGGTCCGCGCAGCGTTCCTCATTAAGCAGAGCATAGTCGCGGTTATGGCCTGCCCACATCCGACACTTTGCTGGGTCAACAAGCTCATGTGTGCGAGAAACAATCGCTCCCGACGCCAGGTCAGCAAGACGGTTTGAACGCCCCGTAAGCACGTTTGAGGCAATGCTCGATCTACGAGGGGCAGCAGTATCCTCGGTCAGGTCAATACCTGCCGCCAGATCAGCCGCAAAACCACTGTTCTTCCTACTCATGCAAGCCTCCCATTAGCAGAATTGCACGCGTGCAATTTTCCAGCGGCTCATACCAAAGCCTCCTGGCGGAGGCGCTTCTGATGACTGGGCCACATCGATCGAATATCAACTTCGATTTCCGAATTCACGCCATCAAGATAGTTCAGGCAACGGTTGCGAACCGCCGAGCTCGTGGCAGGGCCATCAAGCTCATAGACTGTCATCAGCCGCGCCGTAGCATTGTCGATCTCGGCCGAGTCCTTGAGAGGCGTGCGAACCATCGCATGCCCGAATAGCGTCCGCATCAGCTGCAACAGCTCTTTCTGCATCGATTTATTCTCATCGACCTTGGACGCAACAAAGCGGAGGAACTTCAATTCTGGAGCGAGACCACGGTCTGCCAGCTGCTCAATCGTTTCATCTAGCATCGAGAGGAATGCAGCCGTCGAGGAGAAATCCATAACAGTCGGCGGTACCGGCACAACCAATGCGTTAGCAGCCCGCAGCACGGACAGCGAGATCGCCCCGAGGGCCGGCGGCGGATCCATCACCACGACATCGAACCGATCCGATATACTCTCGATTCCCTCCTTCAGGCGGTCAAGAAGCGCGCCGTTCCCCTGTGCCATCCGTGCGGCTAGTTCGTATTCGGAGTTGAACAAACGAAGGTTGGCGGGAATGAGCTCCAGACCGTCGAAGTGAGTCTTGCGGAGCGCGTAGTCCAGAGATGATCGCTCCCCCTCACGAAGGAACGGATAAAGGGTATCATCTTCGGTGAGGTCGAGATCGGGCACATACCCAAAAAGGGTCGTCGCCGAGGCTTGGCTATCGCAATCGACGAGCGCAACACGGTAGCCTCTGATGGCCAGATACTGAGCGAGGTGAACGGCCAAAGTCGACTTACCAACACCTCCCTTGAAGTTCTGAACAGCCACGACACAGCAGGGATCGTTTGGAGCCCGATAGGGTCTTGTCCCGAACACGCCGCGCATGTCGTTCAGCTGGGCAAGCGTATATCTCTCTCGCCTGTTGTTATCGGTCCTCGCAGGCTCTGGCAGGCGGCCGTCCTTTTCCGCATCACGGATAGCAGCCGGCGTGCGGCCCACAAGTTCGGCCGCTTTCCCGATTGTAAAGGTTGGCTCGCGCCGGTCATCTGCCCTAGCGCTTCGCGCGGAATCCCGGAGCTTTTCGAGTACCGAGGAGGTTCGACTGGCCAGCGTCGCGACCGAGACCAACCGCTCGGCTTCTTCAATCTGAAGTCCGTTTGACACATGCCTTCCTTTCGCAATTTTGCATGTGCTACACCGACTTGCGCTTTTCGGTCAAGAAAATCAGGAATTTCGAAAGTTGGAGCGCGTTATCGGTGAGAAATCTGGGCCGCCGCGCCCTATCCTGACTCGGTGGGGGCTTCGAAAATTGCACGCGTGCAATTTCTGCCGTTCAGGGTCGGCCCCGGCGATTGAACCACCCCTCACAAAACCCTTTCCAGGCGGCGATCAACTTCGCACCGCGAAGCTTCTCCAAACGCTCACCCATATGCTCGCGAAAGCCGTTGGCGATCAGATCTACGTCCCAACCACCGCCATGTCTGCGGCCAATCTCAAGGAGGTCGTCATGACCAAAGCGCAGCGTTCCCACTGGAAATGTCGCCTCGGATGGCTTCTTGGCTGAGACTGCTCCACGCGGTGCCGGAATAGCCCCCTGCCCCACTGTAACGCTCTCTACAGCCCCTTCACGCCTCGCCTGGCGTCCAGCTGAATGACGATCAAGCTCGTCGACAGTCTCAAGCACCTCCGGCGCGCCTTTGGACTCGAACCGGAACTCGATCTCCGTGACTGTTCGACCCTGCCTGATTTCCCGCCACTCAACACGGAAGTGAGCAAGCTGGTCAATTTCGGATTTCGCCTTCTCCAACACTTTGCGTCGAAGCTGAGCGAAGTCTGTGTAGACATCGGGAGGAATACCCAGTGCGGCGCGCAGCGCCTGCATGTCTCCACGCCAAGTGGCCTGTCTGCGATGAAGTCGGAGAGCTCCGAGCTCATACAGCTTCAAGGCGTAGTTCGAACGAAAGCCAAGCACCGCTTGCCGATTGAGCACAGCATAGGTTTCTGATGCCTGGATGAGCTTGCGAGCATCAGGAGTGAATTCCCACTCGATCCAACCAGTCTCGCCGCCCTCCTCATCTGTCTCCTCCTTCGACCGCGAGATCAAGGAGAACAGGAGCGTCGCCTTCTTTCCCCGCCAGGATTTGTCGTCGACGGCAAACAGCGTTCGATGCAGTTCCTGAAGCATGTCGGTAATCCGCTCGTTGCCCTTGTGGCCTCGCCGAATGTCCGCCTTACGTATGCGGTGAGGGCGATCCTCCCAGGCGTCACCCCCAGCTGTAAGGATCATGAGAGCGAGTAGTCGCGAAGCTGTCAGACTGAGCGATTCGCCTTTGACAAACTTGATTTCGATGATGCTGCCTGGCTTGGCGAACTCGTCGCCGCCCTTTGCCTTCAACGCGGCAGCAACCCGCATCGCACGGCCAGGGGATCCTTCCTCAGGCTTCTCTTCAGGAGCCTCGGCTATTGGGCTAACATCCGTTTCCATGCCATATTGCGATCAAAGCTTGATTCTTGGTGTGCTGATTGCTGCCTGACCTGACCTCATCAGTCAAGTCAGGTCAGGATCAAGAGATGGCCGCAGCCCCCAAGAGGTCAGGATTGAGTCGGTCGGATCGCGGGTCTGAATCACCCAAGAAACCGCGAGTCGCTAGGTTCCCCAGCAGGGCTTGAAATCGCGCTTGATTTTGATGCCTGCGAGACCCAAAAATCTAACGAAGCGGGCGACGCATCAACATCTGGACGGCTGCCCCCAAAAGGTCAGGAAGGCCCCAGAAGGTCAGGTGAGTTCCCCCGGCAAGTCAGGGTTAAGCCCCCGGCAAGTCAGGTAAAATCCCCCAACTGGTCAGGCAAACCAGCGTAGACAACTGATTTCACTACCAATTTACGCCCCGAATCTGAATCTTTAGAATCATGAATCCTTCCGCTGCAAGCAGCGGCGTTTTTTTATGATTGTTTTTGGAGATTACGAGACGTCGCGAGGAGCATTCTCGGCTCAGACCAACGAAACGTCCATGCACCCATTCTAAAACACGATGCAGTCATCAATCGACTCAATGAATCACAGGCACTTCTATGATTCAGATTTCCAGTTGGACCGAATGCTCAGCGTTCTGCCACCAGTTCCGCATGAAGACGCCGAAAAACCAGTCGTGGCATTGGCAAGCCATCGACCCTTCACGGAACGTCGCGCGTGACTATCATCTCTGGATCGAGACCGATCTGTTTGGCTGGACAACGGTTGAGCGTCGCTGGGGACGAATCGGTACAAGAGGGCAGGGGGTGACAACCAGCTTTCCGGACAGAAGAGAGGCCGACACAATCGCACGACAGATACGTGCGCGTCGCGAAAACGCCTTCAAGCGGATTGGTGTTCGCTACCAAACAGTCGAATAACCTTCCTCGACCAGCGAGGGGCTCTTCGGGACTGGAGACTTCTCCATAGAACTCCTCAGTTTCGCCAAAGGGGGAGGGGGGATGGCCTGATGCGGTTCAGCATCAGGAGCAGACCATGACCGACCTTTTTGAACAATCCAGCCAGAAGCTGGACGCAGCAATCACTGAAATCCAGCGCGCCATCGCCACCGGACTGGCGAACAAGCAACGCCTGTTTGACACGATGCGCCAGCTCTACGGGGAGGGCTCCGCAAACGGCGCCTGGAGGCAAAGGGACGCTTTTGACCTGCTCGAGGCGGCATTGACGCGCCACATGGCCGGACTGCTGAACAAACCTCAGACGCTGACCCAGATTTCGGAGATCAGTGCGCTTATCGAGGCACTGCCAACACATACGGTCAGAAGTGAAGACCAGATCAGGTACCAGCAATTCTCGACGCCCGCAGACCTCGCAGCGCTATCCGTGATTTTGGCGCAGCCACTCGCAACCGATATCGTTCTTGAACCGAGCGCCGGACATGGCGCCCTGGTAGCAACTCTGCCCAATGTCAGCGCATTGCATCTCAACGAAATCGACCCGCGCAGGCGTGAGAAGCTAGCACTGCTGTATCCCGATGCCACCACAACAGGGATCGATGGAGCCATGCTGGCTTCCCATCTCGACGCGGCTATGCAGCCAAGCCTGATCCTGATGAACCCGCCGTTCTCTCGGTCAATGGGACGAGGGGCAGACGAGTTCGCAGCGGTGCGTCACCTGCGCGCTGCCATAACGCGCCTTAGGCAAGGGGGGCGGATCGTCGCGATCATGCCGGACTGGTTCACGACGAGCGCAAAGCTTGCAAAAATCTACGAAGACACCTTTGCCTCTTGCACGGTCCGCACATCCATCCGGCTCGATAAATGCTATCACAAACAGGGCACCAACGTGGCCGTGCGCTTGTACGTGATCGACAAGATCCCGGGGCAGATCAGACCTGCAGTTTTGGCGCGGGAGACAGTTGCAGACGTCGCGTCTGCGGTTCCAATCATCAAACGCGTGACAGCCCAGCCCGACTGCGAACCGCGCGCGGTGCCGCCGAAAGTAAAGCCGGGTGCGCTCTTCAAATCCATGCGGGCAACGCCGATCACAAAGCCCGTCAAAGCGAGGGCAGCCCAAACCCCCAAGATCGAAGCACTGGCGTTCAGTACCTTGGACAAGCCGCGCGTTCTCGGTGAGCAAAGCGGGGTCTACATCCCGTACCGGCCAAGCCGGGTCGACATTGTTGGTGCACGCGAACATCCGACGCCGCTCGTCGAGAGCGTGGCCATGGGCTCGATCCCGGCACCAATCCCGGATTATGTCCCGGCGCTGCAGGATCGGGTCTTGCAGGAAAGCCTGCTATCCGAGGCCCAGATCGAAACTGTCATCTATGCCGGGAACGCGTGGCAGCAGTATCTGCATGGCCTGTTCGTTCCAGCTGAAGAAGGCGTTGGCCTGCAACTCGACGAGCATGGGCGCGCCTACCGCAAAGGCTATTTCCTTGGCGATGGCACGGGGGCAGGGAAGGGCAGGCAGATCGCCGCCTGCATCCTTGATGGCTGGCTTGCGGGACGCCGCAAGGCCATCTGGATCTCGAAGAACGAAAGCCTGCTCGAAGACGCGCGCCGCGACTGGAGCGCTATCGGAGGGCTAGCGGCCGACATTCAGCCGCTTTCCAACTGGAAGATCGATCAGGCGGTTCCGTTTCGCGAAGGGATCCTGTTCGTCCCCTACCCGACCCTTCGCAGCCAGCGTCAGGACGCCACCCGCCTGAAGCAGCTGCTCGATTGGGCGGGCGAGGATTTCGAAGGTGTCATCGCCTTCGATGAGAGCCACGAGATGGGCGGTGTTGCAGGGGGCGAGGGCGCCCGCGGCACGAAAAGCGGATCGCTGCAGGGCATCGCCGGCGTGCTGCTGCAAAACAATTTGCCCGATGCCCGGGTTCTCTACGCCTCTGCGACTGGGGCCTCGGAGGTCAACAACCTTGCCTATGCCGTACGCCTCGGTCTGTGGGGGCCCGGCACTGCGTTTGCCAACAGGGAAGATTTCATCAGCCAGATCAGGGCAGGGGGCATCGCTGCCATGGAACTCGTGTCGCGGGACCTCAAGGCACTTGGCCTCTATCAGGCGCGCGCACTCAGCTTTGCCGGCGTCGAATACGACGTCCTGAAACATGATCTGACCGCCGAACAGATCGCCGTCTACGACACTTATGCCGACGCCTGGGCGATCATTCATCAGAACCTTGAGGAGGCGCTGGAGCTGACCGGTGTCGTCGACGAAATCGATGGCGCAACCCTCAACAGCGGTGCGAAAGCCGCAGCGCGAAGCCGGTTTGAAAGCACCAAGCAGCGGTTCTTCAACCAATTGCTGCTGTCGATGAAGCTGCCAACGCTCATTGCTGCCATCAATCTCCATCTGGACCGCGATGAGGTGGTCGTCGTTCAACTGGTTTCGACCGCCGAAAGCATCCTCGATCGCCGTCTCGATAGCCTCTCGCCAGAAGAGCGCGCGGAGCTCGACCTTGACCTCAGTCCGCTCGACGCCGTGATCGAGTACCTTGAGCGCGCCTTCCCCACGCAACAGATGCAGGTATTCGTCGATGATACCGGCACCCAGCGCTCGGCACCGATGTTCGACGAAGAGGGCCGTCCAGTCCACAACCAGACTGCGATCGCCCGCCGCGGCGAGATGATCGAGCACCTGTGTGCCATGCCGCCGATCAAGCCAGCGCTGGACGGGATCATCGAGCACTATGGACCGGAGAAGGTCGCCGAGGTGACCGGGCGCAGTAAGCGGCTCATAACCCAGAGCGACGGCCAGCAGCGGCTCGAGACCCGCTCGCCGCGGACGAACCAGTCCGAGACTGACCAGTTCATGGATGGCAGGAAGCCAATCCTTGTCTTCAGCGACGCGGGCGGCACCGGGCGATCGTACCATGCCAGCCTTGACGCAGCGTGCCAGAAGCGGCGCATCCACTTCCTGCTTGAGCCGGGATGGCGAGCCGACCGAGCCATCCAGGGGCTGGGCCGAACGCACCGGACCCATCAAGCCAACACACCGCTGTTCCGGCCGGTGACCACGAACTGCAAGGGGGAACTGCGGTTCACCAGCACCATTGCGCGCAGGCTCGACAGCCTGGGGGCGCTGACGCGGGGCCAACGCCAGACGGGCGGCCAGAACCTCTTTGACCCTGCCGACAATCTCGAAAGCGAATATGCCAAGGCGGCTCTCTCGACCTGGTTTGCCTTGCTGGCGGACGGCAAGCTCAAGAGCGCAACACTGATCGATTTCCAGCGCCGCAGCGGGCTCAAGATTCTCTCGGAAGACGGCATTCTCGAAGAGGACTTGCCCCCGATCCAGCGCTGGCTCAACCGCATCCTCGCGCTGCCGATCGGAATGCAAAATGCGATCTTCGAGGAGTTTCTGGGGTTGGTCGAGGCGCGGGTGTCGGCTGCGCGCGAGGCCGGTTCGCTCGATGTTGGCGTCGAAACGCTGCGGGTCGAACAGGCCGAGGTTGTCGAAGACATAGTCCTGCGGACCGACGGGCGAACCGGTGCCACGTCGCACTTGCTGCAGCTGGTTCTCAAGACGAGAGCACGGCCGATCTCCCTTGAGCGTGTCCTTGAGCGTCGCGACTACGCTGACGGCTGCATTCTGCTCCAAAACACCAAGAGCGGGAAAGCAGCCCTGGCCGAACCTTCGCGGCACTTCATGACCGAACAGGGCGAACTCATCAGGCGGGTTATCCTCCACCGTCCGCTCCGGCGCGAATACCACCACTTCGATGACCTTGCTGAATCAGCATGGGAGGAGGCCCCCCGCCGGACTTTCGAGAAGCTGTGGCACAGCGAGGTTGCGGAGCTTGCCGAACGGCTCACCACAGAGACCGTGTACCTCGCGACCGGACTTCTCCTTCCGATCTGGTCGAGCCTGCCTATCGACTATCTGGAGGTCCGGCGCATCGTGGACGAGGAGGGCAGAAGCTGGCTTGGCCGCATGGTCCACGAACTCGACGTGGCGAAGCTGCTCGAGAAGTTCGATATTGCCTCCACCGTTGAACTGAGCCCGGATACGATCATCAGGGCGCTCGGCGACAGCCGGACAATCCCAATCAAGCAGCCGTTCGAGGCCACCATCAAATGCTCGCGCGTGGCAGGCGAGCAGCGCTATGAAATCGTGGGCGCACCTGTCGATCAGCTGCCCTGGCTGAAGAGCATCGGATGCTTCACGGAAATCATCTCGTTTCGCACGCGGGTGTTCATTCCGATGAAGGAAGCGCCGTCGATCATCGGCGCGCTGTTTCGAGCATGAGGGACATAAATGTTGGTAATAGTGATGCCGAATTTCTCGGATGAGGCCTAATGCTTCACGCCTCGCCAGAAACGCAACGACCGGTCAGCTGCTTTCCTCTTAGCGTACACCATCTGCTCTACAGGCTTAGCATGGCGACATCAACTGGGCCACTTGTTGAAAGGTAGCTCCCGGCTGGTGATGCAGGAAAGCCGCTTGTCGGCATTCAGTTGGCCATCTCGTAGCATTTTTGCGACTGCAAATGGTGGGAAACGGGCGCGCTTGATCACCAATTGCATACCGTGATCCACTACGGCTCAGTGCCGAAAAAGTGCGATATCGCAAAAGCTTACGCCTCGGTCCGCTGGGGGGGCACCATGCTCGCAACAAATTTTGTGAACGCGCTTGCATCCAAACGCCGTCAACAAAGCATCTAACCTGTCGAAACAGTTCAAGGCCCCCCCGGCCTTGACGGAGACTCGACTATGTTGCGATTTACGCGGAAAACCCTTCGCCCCTCATTACTGCTGGTGCCCTTGCTCGCTTGTGCTGCGGCGGTGTCCGGCTCGGCTTCCCTTGCCGGGCCGGTCAGCTCGACACTTCCCGATACGGAGGCGGGTCGGATCGGTGCAGCCGTGATCGCGCACATCAATTCGGATACGACTGAGGAGATCGGCGATTGGGTGTCGACCGTCCTGTCTCCCGCTTTTGACCCCGCTGCCAAGGGAGTGATCCTGGCCCAGCTTGCCGCCACGGTGCGCGACAGTGGTGGGGTGGACTTTGTCGATGCCCGGACCCAAGGCCCACCGGGAATGCTCGTCTTGACCATCAAGGGGCGGCGGACAGGAAAGCTGGTTGCGCTCGTGCTGTTTCCCGATCCGGAACAGTCTGGAACGCTGGCTATGGCCGATATGGTTCCGCTCGATGATCCCGCACTCTTTGCTGACTGGCCTGAAGTCGCCGCGTCGAAGGCTGAGATCGCTCGGCTAACCACTACTGCGTTGGATAAGCTGGTGCGCGATAATGATTTTTCTGGTTGCGTAATGATTACCGACGGCACCAAAACGGTGCTCGAAGAATGCCGCGGCCTGGCTGAGCGCCGTTTCAACGTCCCGGTGGATCGCCAGACCAAATTCCACATCGGCTCGATGAACAAGATGTTCACTGCTGTCGCCATTGCGCAACTGGTCGAGGCCGGGAAGTTGTCATGGGACGATAACTTGGGATTGCTGGTTCCGGAATATCCGGACCAGGCATCGGCTGGTAAAATCACCGTGTGGCAACTGCTGCACCATACATCGGGGCTAGGCGATTTCCTTGTCCCTGAACTTTACGAGCGCCGCGAGAAGTTCGTAGATCCTGAGGACTATCTTGGCCTGATCGCGCGCCAGCCCAAAGTTGGTGAGCCGGGCGCAGAGTGGAACTACAGCAATGCCGGCTTCATGCTGCTGGGCCGGATTATTGAGAACGTTTCGGGCGAAGGCTACTCCGACTACATCGGGCGCCATGTCTTTGCCCCTGCCGGTATGACAGCCAGCGGATACGACCGGGTGGACGATATTGTGTCGGGTCTCGCCGTCGGATACTACCGCGAAGGGCCGTTCTCCACCTCTTGGAAATCGGACTGGCTCAAGGTCCCCTATGCAGGCGGACCGGCGGGTGGCGGCTATTCCACCAATGCCGATCTGGTCCGATTTTCTGCGGCATTGCGCACGGGCAAGCTGGTTAAACCTGCAACTCTCGCGAAGATGTTTGCAGATCCCGTTCCCGCCGGGCCTGGTGGTTATGCCGCCGGTTTCGGTGATCGCCTCTCGCACGGGCGCCATATTCGCGGCCATGCAGGCGGACTCGAGGGCACGGATGCCAATTTGGCAATTGTCTGGGAAACCGGCGCTACTGTTGTATTGACCAGCAATCAGGGCCCGGGGCAATATTGGCTCTTTTCCGAACGCATCGCCGATTTGCTCGCCTCCCTCGGGCATAGGCCTTGATACCCATGCGATTTTTTCAGGAACAAGCTTGATGGAACTACTGTCGTTTTTCATTCCGACCGTGATCATGGTAACACCGATCGTCATCCTGCTGATCTTTCTGCGTCACCGGGCGCAGCAGACGCAGGTGCGTTATCGCACACTGCTCGCGTTGGCCGACAAAGGGGTGGAACTGTCGCATGATCTGCTCGCGCAGGCGCAGAATCCCGATGCCGATCGCCGCCGAGCACTGGTGCTGATAGGCGGCGCTGCCGGGGTGATGGCGATGGTCGTCGCGCTTCCCTTGGAGCTGCATGACGGCACGCGGATTTCTAGCTTTTGGGGGATCGGTCTGCTGCCGCTGATGACGGGGTTCGGCTACCTCGCAAGCTGGTGGTTGAACCGGCGTGACACCAGGCTTGGTTGATCAGCAGGTCGAAGCGCGGATCGACCAGACGCTGGTTGCGCGAGCGCTGCTTGCGGATGATCGAAGGGCGTTCGAACAGCTTGTTAGGCGCCATCAAGGGATGGTGCGCGCGCAGCTGCGTCGTCTCGTGCATGGCGACGCTGCTCGCGCAGACGACCTTGCGCAAGAGACGTTTCTACTCGCCTGGCGCAAGCTCCACCAGTTCCGCGGTGAAGCGCGTTTCGGTACCTGGCTCTATCGGATTGCCTATTCGTGCTTTCTGCAAGCCAATCACAGGCGGCGGCGCCCGGTGGGGGCATTCGTCGGCGACGCAAACGCGCCGCCGCTATCGGTCAGTGGGTCCGTTGAGCTGCGTCTCGATCTGGAACGCGCGCTCCAGAGCCTGTCCGACCCCGAACAGGCGGTGCTGCTTCATGTCGCGCAGCTCGGCCTTAGCCATGAGGAGGCCGCATATGTGTTATCCTTACCAGTCGGGACGGTGAAATCTCACATGCGGCGCGGCAAGGGCAAGTTGCGCGCGCTGCTAACCGATTGGCAGGATGCATCGCTGGAGGAGATCGGGTCATGAACGAAGAGATGGACAATGCCCTTGACCAGCTGTTGCGCGACCACGCGCCCGATCCCGTCGCGGACGATGGCTTCTGCGCCAGTTTGACCGAAAGCCTGCCGCCGCGCAAACCGCCGATCAAATGGCCGCTTGCAGTAGGCATCCTTGCCGGCATGCTAGCCTGTTGGCTCAGCGTGGGTACAGCGCCGATCGTCTTGAACGGTTGGCGTGACTGGATTGCGGGTGACCTCACTTCATCGGCGCTTGCGCTGATCGTTTTGCTCGTCGGGTTGGACCTGATGGCCCTGGCTTGGGTGCTCACCGACCGGGACGAGCCAGCTTTTTGACGCGGCGACCTCATGCCTCATCGGCGGGCAGCAAAATGGGTGGTCGCTGAACGGCAGTAGAGTCACTACGGGCCGATGAAGTCCGTCGTAAGGCGATCGACCAGAACCAGAAGCGGGCCCACAGGAGACTCTACCGCGCAACCGGTTCATCTGCTAGATCGCAAACATGAGGTGATTATGCGGATTGAAGCTCTGGACCATGTGCAACTTGCAATGCCTGTCGGCGAAGAGGAACTCGCTCGCCGCTTCTATTCGGATCTGCTTGGAATACCTGAAGTTCCAAAACCACCGCACTTAGCCAAACGTGGAGGATGCTGGTTTGAACGAGGCTCTTTGAAGGTGCATCTTGGGGTAGAATGTGAATTTCTCCCCGCCCGCAAAGCCCACCCGGCCTTCACCGTCACAGATTTGGCCTCACTGATCGCAATCCTGAAGGACGAGAACGTTGCCGTCGACGAAGATGAGCCGCTCTTTGGCTTTGAGCGCTGTTATGTGTCCGATCCATTCGGAAACAGAATTGAACTTCTCGAACCGATAGTGGCTCCGTTCCCAGGATAAGAAGCTATTCGCTGTTCCACCCCAGTTGTCGTTAAACCTCAGGTTTCCGCCATTACCGCAACGTGCGTTGGCCCATTTTCATGAACCATCATGTCCTCAACCCTTGATGCCGGGATGCTGGCGGTACGCTTCGATTGTGATTTCTCGGTCGATGGCCGATCTGATTGTCGCTATGGCTTCACTGCGCACGCGTGACTTGGTCAGTTGAAAGGCAGCGAGATCGACCGAGGCGAGATTTTCAGCGCGTTCCACCGCAGCGCGATCGATATCAGCAGCGGCGACCAAGCGGTCAATATAGCCTGCCTTCAAGGCTTCGTTCGGGTCCAGAAGTTCGCCTGTCGCAATACGATGGAAATAGTGCGGTGCAAGCGTGGTCCGGGCTAGCTCGATCGCAAAGGACGGTATGGCTATGCCAATTGCAACCTCGTTCAGCCCAATGTGATAGGGTCTATGAATACCGACACAGTAGTCGGAAGCAAGCATAAGGAATGCACCCATCGGATAAGCGTGGCCTGTGCAGGCAACAACAACCGGCTTCGGGAACGCGAAAAGACGAAGCGCAAGCTCGGCACCGAGCCGCATCATGGTGTGGATTTCCTCAGGATCGCGCCGCGAAAAAACTTGAAGATCAAAACCCGCAGAAAAGATGCCTTCACGGCCTGCGAGCAAAACAGCTCTCGCTTCCAGTTCGGCGCGGTCGAGCGCTTGGTGGATTGCAGCCAGCATTCGCGCGTTCATTACGTTGCGTTTGCCATCGTCGATACCGATCCGAGCAATCTCGCCGGAAAGATCATATGTTACGAGTTTTGTCATCGAACCTCATCCGTCGACAGTTGCCGGATGGTTACAGAGCATTGCGTTGAAACCAACGTTTGCGTCTTGCGATGCCTGAATTCGCAGAGTCAGGACCGCAAATTGCTGGCGAAAAAACGACTTACTGGGGATCCTAGCAGAGATTCAACTGCACGAGGTGTAAGGTTTGGATGGCTTGCCCGACAAGTACACACTGAACTCGAAAATCCGGTGCAAGAATGAAAAGGCGTGTTATCCTGGCAGGCGGCGGCCATGCGCATCTGGCTGTCCTTGCGGACTGGGCCGCGCGACCGCTGCCCGATGCGGAACAGTGGCTGGTTACGTCGTCGCGCCATACCGCCTATTCTGGGATGTTACCAGGCTGGCTGGCGGGGCATTATCGGGCACGGGATCTTCTGATCGATCTTGAGCCATTGGCCAAAAAGGCCGGAGCGAAACTGGTCATTGCGGATGTGGTTGGGCTCGATCCTGCCCACCAGATGCTGCGCCTGTCATCTGGTGAGCAGATTTGCTTCGATCTGTTGTCCCTAGCGACAGGAGGCGAAGCAGACATTTCCAGCCTCGCAACGCTTGGCGACAAGCTCTTGCCGGTAAGGCCAGTGGGCACATTCATGGAGCGGTGGTCGAACTTCCTAGAACGGCAACCGCTCGCCTCGACGATCAGCATTGCAGTAGTAGGCGGCGGCGCGGCAGGATTGGAAGTCGCATTGGGCGCCGATGCGGCGATCCGCCACTCGTGCAGAAACGCCCGGATTTCACTGGCAGCACCAGCGGACGGCTTCCTATCGGGCCATGCTCCAAAGGTGCGCAGGCGGGCCTTAGCAGAGCTAGCAAGACGGGGCATCACCGTACACTTAGCCCACGCAGCAGGCACAGAGGACGGCCTGCTCCTCTCTAATGGTGGCTATATCCCTGTTGATTGCGTCATCGCCGCAACGGGAAGTAGGGCACCGC
>NZ_JBGTFM010000015.1:0-8558 GCF_041747255.1 Blastomonas sp.
ACAAACGGCGCGGATGTCGTGCCGGCCTGGAACGGCGTGTTGAAGGCAACCTGCGTGAAATCGACGTCGAACAGGTTTTGTGCCCAAAGCTCAACTGCCCATTTCTGATCGGGTCCGCGGATACCGACGCGGGCATTGAACAGGACAAAGCTGGGCTGCTCCTTTTGCGGGAACAGGTCAGAGCCGGTGTTGAAGCCCTCGGTCAGACGCGTATCGACATAGACCAGCCCGGACAGGCCACTATCACCAATATCAGGCGTCCATGCGGCTGACCCGGTGAGGGTCAGTTCGGGCGCGTTCGACAGGTTGTCACCGGGCAGCTTGCGCAGCGCCGGATCGAGCGGGGCGCCGGTGCTGTTGCCCACCAGATTGTTGGCGAACTTGGTTCTGGCATAGGTGATGCCGCCATTGACCACAAAGAACTGCGAAGGGCGAATCGATGCTTCCAGTTCGACACCCTGCGCGAGCACGCCATAAGTGGTATCGCCGGGCGCGCACGCGCCGGTTGCCGGGCTAAGGTCGCGGTCACCGCCGTTTAGATCGGTCTTGCAGCCCAGCACGGTCTGCACCAGGAATACGGTGCCATTGAACGTGTTGAGCTGGAAGTTGTCGAACTGCTGACGGAACAGCGCCAGATTGATCGTCAGCGGGCCACGATTATATTTCGCGCCGATTTCGAAGGCATCGACGATTTCTGCATCGAACTGCAGGTTGCGGACCAAAGCCTGCGCACCGCCCACCGATGCAAAGGTCGGGATGGGTGACTTGAGCGCTGAACGGTCAAGGTTGAAGCCGCCAGCCTTGTAGCCGCGCGAGGCGCTGCCATAGAGCAGCAGGTCATCGGTCGGCTTCCACGAGAGGACGACGGTGCCGGTGAACTCGTTTTCCTTGCGGCGGTCATTGATCGAAACGCCGTTGAGTTCAGCGGTCGAGTTGCCCTGGCATGACAGGCCGATAATGCCGCCCGAAACCGCCGCCAGCGCCGGATTGGTGAGGAAGCCGCCAAGTGCCGCCTGGTTGAGGCCGCAAGCTGCGTTGTCATTGCTGAACTGCGCCTCGAAGCGCTTGCGCTCGTTGGTGTACCGCA
Source organism: Blastomonas sp. (assembly GCF_041747255.1). Lineage (GTDB taxonomy): Bacteria > Pseudomonadota > Alphaproteobacteria > Sphingomonadales > Sphingomonadaceae > Blastomonas. The sequence goes on from NZ_JBGTFM010000015.1 coordinate 1,088, forward strand.
GACCCAAAGTCAGGTCGAGGCTGTCGGTGATGTGGACGATATTGTGGGTGAACACTGCGAAGTTGCGGCTGTTCTGGAAATAACGGTCGCTGATCGTGCCACGATCACGGATCCCGTCAAGACGATCCAGCGCGCCGAAAATGATCGGCGATGCCGCCCCGAACGCGGCCGGACGTGCAGCCACGCAACCCGGCGAGTTGGGCGAATACAGGCCAGCCAGGCCTCCGCCTGAGATAATACGGCAGGTGGCAAAACGGCCATATTGGTTGCCGAAGCGCAGGTTGTCGCGCACCGTCAGATCTTCATCGGCAAAATAACCGCCGATCAGCCAGTCGAGCTTGCCATCAAATGCCTCGCCCTGCAGCCGCAGTTCCTGGCTGAAGGTCTTGAACTGGCGGAACTGCTGGTCTTCATTGTCGGCGCGATAGAGGATGTCGACCGCGCTATAGTCGATGTCGCCAGCCTGGCTGTTCTTGTATTCGCGATAGCCGGTGATCGAGGTGAAGCTCGCGCCGCCCAGATCCCAGTTCACCTCAAGCGAGATGCCGCCGTCGGTGGTGGAGCCATTATAGTTGCGACCGGGGGTCACAAAGGCGTTGCGGCTGAACGGATTGCTGAACGCAGCCAGCGGCTGGCCGAGATCGCGCAGCACGTTGATGATGTTGTTGCCGTTGGCGGGGGGCAGCGCGCCGGTGCTCAGCGGCACAGCGAGGTTGTTGAGATCGCCGATCAGCGGATTGAATGCCCGGTCTAGGTTGACTGCGCCGCAGCACCGCTCGTCACGGTTGGTATAGTCTGCGATCAGGCGGAACGATACCGCATCGGTCGGCTCCCACAGCAGCTGGCCCTTGACGAAATACCGGTCGCGGTTGTTGAGATCGACATTGTTGATCACGTCGCGCAGAAAACCATCGCGCTTTTCAAATACGCCATCGACGCGCGCTGCCAGCGTGCTGCTGATCGGGCCGGTCAGGCCGCCTGCGATACGGATGTTGTCGAAATTGCCGTAAGTCGCCTCGGCAAAGCCGCCGAAATCAAATTCAGGCTTTTTGGAATAGACCGAGATCAGACCTGCAGATGCGTTGCGACCAAACAGCGTGCCCTGCGGCCCGCGCAGCACTTCCACCCGTTCAATCTCGCCCAGTTCGTTGAGGCCGATGCCCGAACGCGAACGATAGACGCCATCGATGAACACCGCGACCGAGCTTTCGAGACCAGGGTTGTCACCCACGGTGCCGATGCCGCGGATACGCGCCGAACCATTGGCTTCGTTGCCGGTCGATGACACGAGCAGCGAGGGGACCACCTGGTTGAGCTGGCGGATGTCGTTGGCACCGGTGTTCTGCAGCGTCTCGGCATTGACGGCCGACACCGCGACCGGCACGTCGGAGAGCAGCTGTTCGCGACCCTGAGCGACGACAACGATGGTGTTGGTGTCATTAAAACCTTCGTCTTCGGCCTCCTGGGCCAGCGCCGGGCTGGCGAAGGCGACAAGGCCTGCTGAAAGCATAAGGGATACACGGCTGGTGTGGCCAAAGCGCATGGGCATGACTCTCTCCTGTGGCAAATTTGGTTATGTTCTTGCCGCGATTGTTATACTCTATTTTGATAGTATTCCAGCGTTTGCGGGGCTTTGCGGCAAAGTTGATCGGGCGTTGTCTCAAAAACGCAACACTTCGATTCGCTTGGATCAACCGGTGGCGGCGGTGGTTTTCGCAAGGTCAAAGACAAGCGCCTTGCTTTCCGTAGCGACAATTGCCTGCGCATCTCGACCCACAACGGCAAGGATTGCTTCGTCGTCAGCATCCATGCCCCCGGTCAAAGCGCCAAAGGCGGGCAGGATAAGCTGGCTCGAAGAACGAACGAAACATGAACGACGGACCCCTCGGCCGTGTAATCGTATGCGAAGACGCGGATGAAAGTGGCCTGAAAGCGCAGGCCCGTCGGCCCCGGAATCGCCCGATTCGCAGCGGTGGCGCAGCGCCAGTCCGTCGACCCGCGCCTCGGGCAGGATCGTGCCGCCAAACCCCTCGGTCATGCCCTCGTCATGGTTGCCGGTGATCCAGTGCAGCGCCACCTGGCTGGCCAGCGTGGTCAGCCGGGTGCGCACAGCGGGGTCGAGCCGGGCCGCCCCGCCATCATCGTGGAAATTGTCACCAAGGCACCACAGGCTGGTCGCGCCAGAGGCCCAGATCGCATGCTCAAGCCGGTCGAGCGTGGCGGCGCTGTCGTAGGGCGGCAGCATCTGGCCGCGCGCTGCATACCAGCTCGCCTTCTCAAAGTGCAGGTCAGCGACGATCAGCGCCTGCCGGGCCGGCCAGTACAGCGCCAGCCGGTCGACGATCACAAAGCTCTGTCCAGCGAACGAAAGGGGAACCATGCAGCTGCTATGCGTCAACTTGTGGCGCTGTGCAAGCGCAGGATTGGCGTGCCCCCCCATGTTGGCGTAAGAGGCGCGTAATGTCCCAGCCCCATGAACCGGCCATCACAGTCGCTGCGCTGTATTGCTTCACGCGCTTTAACGATCCGCCTGCGCTTCGTGGCCCTTTGCTGGCGCTGTGCGCTGCGCAGGGCCTGTGCGGTACGTTGCTTTTGGCGGGCGAGGGGATCAACGGCACGATTGCCGGGCGGCATGATGGCGTGATGACGGTGATCGATCATATCCGCGCGCTGCCCGGCTGCGGTAACCTTGAGGTCAAATATTCGCACGCGCTCAGCCCGCCGTTCCAGCGGTTGAAGGTCAGGATCAAACGCGAGATCGTGACGATGGGCGTGCCCGATATCGACCCGATCCACGGCCAGGGCGCTTATGTCTCGCCGTACGACTGGAACCGGTTGATCGCCGACCCCGACACCGTGGTGATCGACACGCGCAATGGCTTTGAAATCGAACACGGCAGTTTTGCCGGGGCAATCGATCCGGGCACCACCAGCTTTCGCGAATTTCCGCAATGGTTCGATGATCAGGCAGAGCAATGGCGCAGGGCGGGCACGAAAATCGCGATGTTCTGCACCGGCGGCATCCGCTGCGAAAAGGCGACCGCCTATGCCCGCGCACAAGGCTTCGATGCGGTCTATCACCTCAAGGGCGGCATCCTCAAATATCTTGAAGAGGTGCCGCCTGACCAGTCGCAGTTCCAGGGCAGCTGCTTTGTGTTCGATGAACGAGTCGCGCTGGAGCACGGGCTGGCGATTGCGGGTGATAGTGCGGACGACGAGCGCAATTAGTCGTGGTCGCGGCCAAAATCTGGCCGGGCGTCATCCTGCCCCTGTTCGATGATCGAACGGCGGATGGTTCGGGTGCGGGTGAACAGCGCTTCCAGCTCATCGCCCTTGTCCCAGCGGATGGCACGCTGCAGCGCCGACAGGTCTTCTGAAAATCGCTGCAGCATCTCAAGCACCGCGTCCTTGTTGTGCAGGAACACATCGCGCCACATCACCGGGTCTGATGCAGCGATGCGAGTGAAATCGCGAAAGCCCCCGGCGGAATATTTGATGACCTCGCTCTGGGTCACGCCTTCAAGATCGCTCGCGGTGCCAACGATGGTATAGGCAATGAGGTGCGGCAGATGGCTGGTGACCGCGAGAACCAGATCATGATGCGCCGCATCCATGGTCTCGACCTCGGCCCCCAGCGCCTGCCAAAAGGCGGCGACCCTTTCCGCAGCGGCAGCGTCCCCGCTCGCCTCGGGCGTCAGGATGCACCAGCGGCCTTTGAACAATGTGGCAAAGCCCGCCTCAGGCCCGCTGTTCTCCGTCCCCGCCACCGGATGCGCAGGCACGATGGTGGCGTGTGGCAGCGCGCTGCGCAGCGCGGCCAGCACGCTCGCCTTGCACGATCCGACATCGCTGATGATGGCATTGGAATGCAGATGCGGCGCCATGGCGGCGGCGGCGTCGGCCATCGCGCCCACCGGCACGCACAGGATGACCAGCTGCGCATCTGCCAGCTCCGGCCCGAACGCGTCATGATACGCATCGCACAGGCCCAGCGCCCGCGCCCGCGCGCAGACCTCTGGGTTGCGATCATAACCCAGGATCGTCGTGTCAGCCAGGCTCTGGCGCATGGCGCGCGCGATCGATGATCCGATCAGGCCGAGGCCGACGATGGCGACAGTTGCAAACGGTGCGCTCATGCCGTCACCAGATCGTGCAGCGCAGCGGCAATGGCGCGCATGTCCGCCTCCGCGCCGATGGTGATGCGCAGCGCATGGCCAAGCCCCTGTCCCTTGGGCCAGCGCACGATATAGCCTGCATCGATCAATGCCTGGAATGCCTGTGCGGCGGTGACGGCGCCTTCAAACAGTACCAGTACGAAATTTGCATGGCTCGGCACCACGGTGACGCCATGGTTGCTCAGGCGGCTGAGCTCATCTGAAAACCAGCTGCGCCAATGCGCGTTGTGGGCGCGCGACTGGGTGACGAAATCCTGATCGCCCAGCGCCGCCAGCGCGGCGGCCTGCGCGGTCAGGCTGATGTTGAACGGCCCGCGCAGCCGGTTGAGCAGGCCAATGACATGGTCTGAGCCATAGCCCCAGCCAACGCGGTCGCCGGCGAGCCCGTAAGCCTTGGCAAAGGTGCGCGTGACCAGCACATTGGCCTCTGATCGTGCCAGATCGAGCGCGCCGTCGGCGTCGCCGTCCGCGACATATTCGGCATAGGCCTGATCGATCACCAGCAGCACATTGCCGGGCAGACACGCGTGCAGCCGGGCAAGTTCCGCGCGGCTGGTGAGCGTGCCGGTGGGGTTGTTGGGGTTGGCGAGATATATCACGCGAGTCTGCCGTGTGACGCTGGCGAGCAGGGCATTGACATCGGTCGCATAGTTGCTGTCTGCCGCAACGATCGGGCGCGCGCCGCAGCGCCTGGCCGCGATCTCGTAGAGCGAAAAGCCGTAGCGGACATAAAGCACCTCATCGCCCGGTCCGGCAAAGGCGCTGGCGGCGATGGTCAGCAGTTCTCCCGATCCGGTGCCGCACACGATGCGCGCCGGATCGATGCCGTGCAGCGCGCCGATTGCGGTGCGCAGTGCGACGGAATCAGGGTCAGGATAAACCGCAGCGGTGCCGGTGGCCACCGCCGCGCGTGCCGCCAGCGCCGCGGGGCTGCTGCCCAGCGGATTTTCATTGGCGGACAGTTTGGTCAGCGGCTGGCCGTCATCGCCCGCCGATTGTCCGGGGACATAGGCGTGGATCGCGTCAATCCAGGGTTTGGGCTGGGGTATCAGGGTCATGGCCAGCGCGCCCTTAAGCGATTTCGTCCCAAGTGGGAACACCTGCCGACTCGAAAGATTTGTCGCAAAGGGTGTCACAGGAATCTGTGACCGCCCAAAATCACTTCGCATTGATGGTAATTGGCCAAAATGCGGTGAATTTTGCGTTGATCCACGTCAACTTTCCGCGTCGGCGGGTGATCCAAACACATGTTATATTTGGCAATTTTTGAGCGATTTGTTTTTTTGTTGCTTGCCCCATCATTAACGCTGTTCTACACCCTGCGCCACGGTCGCTCCGGGCTGAGAGTCGCAACGACTTCGGCCGCATCAATTGGAAGGCGGGTGACCGGCTCCGGCTTGTCATCTGAATCAGACATGGTTCTGACAGGGGGCATCATTGGTTACGCGTAGGGCGAAATATCCGTTATTCTGTGCTGGCCTGGCGAGTTTGGCCACGGCAATGCTGGCGCCATCGGCACAGGCGCAGCAGGTCAATGTGCCCGGCGCGCCAACCCGCGAAGAAATTGAACGGCCGGTGCAGCCACGCACTGACAGGCCGGTGCGTCTGACGGTGGAAGGCGACATCGAACGCTCGCCATGCCCGCTGGCTGACCCCGCCTATGCCAATGTGCGGTTGACGCTGACCGAGGCGCGCTTCAACAATCTCGGGCCTGTCGCGCCGGCTGAGCTGCGTCCGTTTTATGAACCCTATATCGGCATTGATCAGCCAGTATCGGTTCTGTGCGAAATCCGCGACGCGGTGGCGACAAAGCTGCGCGGTGACGGTTATATTGCGGCGGTCCAGGTGCCGACCCAGCGCATCGACAACGGCGTGGTGCAGTTTGAGGTGCTTTATGCAAAGCTGACCGCGATCCGGGTGCGCGGCGATGCCGGGCGCGGCGAGCAGCTGGTTGCCAAATATCTTGAACGCCTGACCACCGGTAGCGTGTTCAACCAGAAGATGGCCGAACGCTATCTGCTGCTGGCGCGTGATCTGCCGGGCTATGACATCCGCCTGACGCTCGTGCCTGCGGGCACCGCGCCCGGCGAACTGATTGGCGATGTGACGGTGCGGCGCACCCCGTTTGAGCTGGACCTGAACGTCCAGAACATGGCGTCGCGCGATGCCGGACCTTATGGGGCGCAGCTGCGCGCGCAATTTTATGGGCTCACCGGCATGGGGGATCGCACCTATGTTTCGGCTTATTCCACCCTCGACTTTGACGAGCAGCAGATCGTTCAGGCGGGCCATGAGTTCCGCGTCGGATCCGAAGGGCTGATGCTTGGTGGGCGGGTGACCTATGCCTGGACCAAGCCCGACATTGGCGTCGCCGGCCCGGCGCAGATCGACGCAAAGACCCTGCTGGTGTCGTTTGATGCGCGCTATCCCATCGTGCGGCGCCAGTCGGCGTCGCTCTATGGCACGGTCGGGCTCGATTATGTCGATCAGGACATCGATTTCATCGGGCCGCTGGCGCGTGACCGCATCCGTGTCGCCTATGTCCAGCTCGCAGCGGACGGAATCGATATGGCCAATGGCGCGAAACCGCGCTGGCGGATGGGCGGACAGGTCGAGCTGCGCAGGGGGCTCGACATCCTGGGTGCCAGCGAACCGTGCAATTTCGTCTGCGCACTGGTGCGCACGCCGACCACGCGCGGCGATGGGGACCCTGAGGCAACGGTGCTGCGCGGCGAACTGGCCGCAGAGGCATCGCTGGGCGACAAGCTCTCGGTATATGTGCGCGGGCGCGGCCAGCTGGCGTTTGATCCGGTGCTCAGCTTTGAGGAATTTTCGGGCGGCAACTTCACCATCGGCCGCGGTTATGATCCCGGCATTATTGTCGGCGATGATGGCGTGGGCTACCAAGTTGAGCTGCGCGGACCGCCGCTGTCTCCGGTAAAAGGCACCGACTTTTCGTTCCAGCCCTTTATTTTCATGGATGCAGCCTGGACCTGGGACGATGGCCGTCCGGGCGACCCGCAGCGGCTGTTGTCAGTCGGCGGCGGGGTGCGCGCGCGGCTTAATGACCGGTTCCGCCTTGACCTGACCGTTGCAGTGCCCACCGAGCGGGCTGGCCTGCTCGTCGATACACCCGACCCGCGCATCCTGTTCACCTTCACCACCTTGTTACTGCCCTGGGGAGCCCGCTAATGGCTTACGACCGCATTTCGCTCGCACGTCGCATCAATTTGGCCAAGGCATGCTCTGCCTTTGCGCTCGCGACAGGCCTTGCTCTGGGTGCATCGGGCACGGCG
>NZ_JBGTFM010000016.1:0-4395 GCF_041747255.1 Blastomonas sp.
CCCGCTTTCAGCGTCTCCCTCGCAATAATGCTGCGCTGGATCTCGCTGGTGCCCTCATAAATCCGGAACAGGCGCACGTCGCGGTAGAAGCGTTCGATGCCATAATCCGCGATGTATCCGGCGCCGCCGTAAACCTGCACCGCGCGGTCGGCGACGCGGCCGACCATTTCCGATGCGATCAGCTTGGTCGCGGCGCAGTCTAGCGTGATGCTCTCGCCCGCGTCGCGTTTACGCGCGGTCTGCTCGACCAGCGCGCGCGCGGCCATGCATTCGGCCTTGCTGTCGGCGATCTGCGCCTGGATCATCTGGAACTCGGCGATCGGCTTGCCGAATTGTTTGCGCTCGCTGGCATAGCCGACCATGTCCGTGATCAGCCGCTCGGCCGCGCCCACGCACACGCCGCTGATGTGAAGGCGGCCGCGGTCGAGCACGCGCATGGCCACCTTGAAGCCCTCGCCCTCCGCGCCCAGCCGGTTTTCTACCGGCACCTCGACATCATCGAAATTGACATCGCAGACATGCGCGCCCTGCTGGCCCATCTTCTTTTCATGCGCGCCGACCGAAAGGCCGGGCGTATCGCGCGGCACCAGGAAGCTGGACACGCCATGCGCGCCCTCCCCGCCGGTGCGCGCCATCACGGTGAACAAGTCCGCCTTGTCAGCATTGGTGATGTAGCGCTTCGATCCGTTCAGCCGATACACGCCCTTGGCTTCGTCCAGCGTGGCGCGGGTCTTGACGCTGCCCGCGTCGGACCCGGCATCGGGCTCGGTCAGCGCGAAGCTGGTGATCAGCTCGCCGCTCGCGATTTTGGGCAGCCATTTCTGCTTCTGTTCATCGGTCCCGGCCATCACCAGCCCCTGGCTGCCGATACCGATATTGGTGCCGAATGTCGAGCGCATGGCGGGCGAGGTATGGCCGATGGCGATGGCGACGCCGATCTCCTCCTCCATCGTCAGGCCGATGCCGCCAAATTCTTCGGGGATGGTGAGCCCGAACAGGCCGAGCTCCTTCATCTCGTCGATCAGATCCTGCGGGATTTCATCCTCATCGCCCACCTGCCCCTCGAGCGGACGCAGGCGCTCGGTGACGAAGCGGGTGATCGTTTCGATCAGCTGGTCATAGGTGTCTTTGTCTAGGGGCATGTCGGCTCCGAATTGGAGAAAAAATATAACGTTCCAAATTCCGTTCGCCCTGAGCTTGTCGAAGGGCTGCACTTTCTTTTTCACTGGCGATGTGAAGAATCACTGGCGATGTGAAGAAAGCAGAACAATGCTTCGACAAGCTCAGCACGAACGGATTTTTGGGTTGAGGGATAATTTTCCTTGTCGAATCAGTATCCGCTCAATTCCGCCACGCGGTTGGCGTGGTAATTGCTGTCGCCCATAAATTCCGCGAGCGCGCGGTCGCGCTTCAGATACAGGCCGATATCATATTCGTCGGTCATGCCCATGCCGCCATGCATCTGCACGCCTTCGCGCACCGCCAGATCGCAGGCCGCGCCCGCCTTGGCCTTGGCGATCGAGACCCAGAGTTCGGCCTCCTCGCTGTCCCCGGATCCGGCAGCGTCCAGCAATTGCTGCGCTTTCAGCACTGCAGCACGGGCAATCTCCAGCTCACCGTACAGATGCGCGGCGCGGTGCTGGAGCGCCTGGAATTCGCCGATCAGGCGGCCGAACTGCTTGCGCTGTTTGAGATAGTCCACCGTCATGCCCATCGCGCCCGTGCCGACGCCGATCATCTCTGCGGCGGAGCCGACGCGGGTCGCGGCCAGTACCTTGCGCAGCACCGTCCAGCCCTGATCGACCTCGCCCACCACCGCGTCGGCGGTGACTTCGACGCCGTCGAAATCGATATGCGCGGCCATCGCGCTGTCGACCAGCCGCGCGCTTTCCATCGACAGCCCACTCGCGTCCTTGTCCACCGCGAACAGCGTCAGCCCTTGCGTTTCACCCGCTGATCCGCCGGTGCGCGCGGCTACGATGAGCGCATCCGCGCTGCCGCCCTGCAGCACGAACTGTTTCTTGCCCGACAGCTTGAAACCATTGCCGGAGCGCTCGGCCTGCATCGCAATGCGTTCGGGCCGGTGCTTGGCGCCCTCGTCGATCGCGATACCCAGCACCGTCTCGCCCGCGATGATGCCGGGCAGATATTTTTCGCGCAAAGCAGCGCCCGCCTCGCTCAGCGCGGTCACGCCCGCAACGGACGTAACGAGAAACGGCGACGGCGTCAGGTTGCGGCCGATTTCCTCCAGCACGACGCCAGCCTCGACATGCCCCATGCCGAGCCCGCCATCATCTTCACTGGCAAGGATGCCGGTGAAGCCCATCTCGCCGAACTGCTTCCACAGATCATGGGAAAAGCCGTCCTTGCAGTTCTTATCGCGAAATTCGCGCAGATGCGAGGGCGGCGCCTGTTCCGCTATGAACGGGCGAACGCTGTCCTGAAGCATGGTCTGATCTTCGTCGAGATAGAGTGGCATGAATTTGTCCTAAATAAAGATACGTCATCCCGGACTTGATCCGGGATCCAGGGCCACTGCAGCGCTGCCACCGCCCTGGATTCCGGCCTTCGCCGGAATGACGATATTGGTTGGTTGCGTCGTCCGGCCTTACGCCCCCGGCAGCTCCAATATTCGTTTTGCGACCACGTTCAGCATCACCTCGCTGGTGCCGCCCTCGATGCTGTTGGCCTTGGTACGCAGCCAGGCGCGGGGACGTCCGCCATCGCCGGAGCGCTCGCTGTCCCATTCCAGCGCGTCCGATCCGCCCGCCTCCATGATCAGCGCGTGGCGGCGCTTGTTGAGTTCGGTGCCGGCATATTTCAGCATGTTGGGCTGGGCCGGATGGCCCTTGCCCGCCTTCATCTCGTCAGTGAAGCGTTCGGCCATCGCCTTGAAGGCCAACGCATCAACATCGAACTGGGCAAGCTCTGCGCGTAGCAGCCCGTCGTCCAGCTGGCCAAGGCCATTGGCACCGATCGAGGTCAACATCTGTGCGCCCAACGAGGGCGCGCCATCCCCAAGGCCGCCGCCCGAGATCATCTCGCGTTCATGGCCCAGCAAATATTTGGCGACATCCCAGCCGCGGTTGAGCGGGCCGACGATCTGCTCCTTGGGAACCTTCACATTGTCGAAGAAAGTCTCGCAGAACGGAGAGTTGCCGCTGATCAGCTTGATCGGCTTGGTGCTGACACCCGGCGTGGTCATATCGAATAACAGGAATGAGATGCCCTGATATTTATTGGTTTTGTCAGTGCGCACCAGACAGAAAATCCAGTCGCACTTGTCGGCATAGCTGGTCCAGACTTTCTGGCCGTTGACGATCCAGTGATCGCCCATATCCTCGCCATAGGTCTGCAACGATACGAGGTCTGACCCCGAACCGGGCTCGGAATAGCCCTGGCACCAGCGGATTTCACCGCGTGCGATCTGACCGAGATAATGCACCTTCTGCTCTTCGGTGCCAAAGTGCAGCAGCGCAGGTCCGAGCATCCAGATGCCAAAGCTGGACAGCGGCGGCCGCGCGCCGATCTTCGCCATCTCCTGCCGCAACGCTTTGGTTTCAGCAGCGGTGAGCCCCGCGCCACCATAAGCCTTGGGCCAATCGGGCACGGTATATCCCTTGGCGACGCAGCGCTCGAGCCAGAGCTTTTGCGCTTCGTTCTTGAACGTCCAGTTGCGTCCACCCCAGCAGACATCGTCTTCGCTGCGCACCGGCTCGCGCATTTCTGGCGGGCAATTGTCTGCCAGCCAGTTGCGCACCTCAGTTCTGAATTGATCAAGATCGCTCATCGTTCGTCCTCTCCAGACTTCTAACGCTGCGTGGCCATTTTACCGGAAAGATTTTCCGCGCTGAAATGACCCATCCGAGTTTCAGTCTATGGCGGCGCGAACCAGCCTGCAAGCCTCATGAATCCTTGGCCCGTTGCCGTAACGTCATGTCGCGAATGCGGCGCTAGCAGTTGACGTTTACGGCAGGTGCCATATGGTGAGAGGCACAAGAATACGCAGGAGAGAATCAATGCACCGGGCCGTCAGGTCCATCGCATCACGGGCGAACAGACTCGCTCTGGTGACTGGCCATTCCCCTTTAAAACGCCTCGGCTGATGAACGACGGCGCAGCCAAGCCAGGCGTCATGTTGGCCGGACGTGTGTCCATGCCCAACAAGCTGGCCTATGGCTTTGGCGCGGTTGCGTATGGCATCAAAGACAACGGTTTTGCAGTCTTCCTGCTGCTGTTCTACAATCAGGTGATGGGAATGCCGGCAGAACAGGTTGGCCTTGCCATCCTGATCGCTTTGGTCGCCGATGCCTTTTATGACCCTGTGGTCGGGCATCTGTCAGATCGAACCCGCAGCAAGTGGGGGCGCAGGCACCCATGGCTCTATGGATCGGC
>NZ_JBGTFM010000017.1:0-18160 GCF_041747255.1 Blastomonas sp.
TAATCGGTGCCGAGCAACGACGCAGGGGTGACCGAACCGCGCAATGTGGTGAGGCCACGGCGCAGCGATACGTCGAGTGCGGCGAGCGGCGCTTCGCCCAGATTGGCGGCCAGCTTGCCCTGCCAGAAATCCCAGTCGCCCTGGCCGTTGATCGATGCCGCAAGATCCTGATCGAGCCCCGCGATGGCCGCGATAGCCCCATCGGCGCGCGCGGTAAGGTCAGCCGCGATCTGCAGCCGGTTCTGGTCGGGCAGCGCATCGATCTTCACCGCCAGCCTGTCGCTGCCACCGATCAGCGCGACCTGGCCATCGACCAGCACACGGCCAGAGCGGATATCGACCTTGGCCGCAAGATTGCCGACCCGGCGCGGCCCGGCGACGCCTTCGCTGATCACCAGCCCATCGGCGCGCAGCCGGTCGATGCGAATATCGAACGCGGGCAACAGCGGGTCATCAGGCTCACCGAGTCGCAGTTCAGGCAACGCGAGCAGGTTGCCGCGCACGATGTTCAGTTCGCGAATGTCCAGCTGGTTGGCAAGAAACGAAAAGGGGCGCCAGTCGAGCTCAGCGGAAGACGCACGGAAAAACACGCGCTTGCTATCGAACAATTCGACATCTCGCAGCACCGCCTTGCCGTAGATCGAGCCATCAATCCGCCCGACCCGCAGCTTGAGGCCGGAGTCAAGCTCATAGCCCTCGATCTGGTTGGCGATGAAACGACGACCCGGCGCAGTATCGAGCGCAAATGCCAACGCCAGGATGATGCCGGCCAGCACCAAAATGCCAAGCCCCACCCAACGCATCCACGCATAGCGCCGGCGCGCGCGCGGGACCGCGCTATCCTCCGGCGCGACCTGCACGGGCTCATCGGCAATGACCGCGTCATCCGCCATCAAAACGCCTGCCCCAGCGAGATATATACGCCCACGCGGCTGTCTCCGGGCCGGGGGTTGAGCGGCGTGCCGATGTCGACGCGCAGTGGTCCAAAGCTGCTGTAATAGCGCAGGCCGACGCCCACACCATAACGCAGGCCGCTGAAATCGGGCACGCTGTCTGCATAGACATTGCCCGCATCAAGAAACGGCACGACGCCGAAGGCCCCGAAACGCACGCGGGCCTCAAGCGAGAACTCAGCCAGTGCCTTGCCGCCAACCGGATCATCGTTGCCATCGCGCGGGCCGATCAGCTGGAAACCATAGCCGCGCACCGAGCCGCCGCCGCCCGCATAAAACCGGCGCGACGGCGCAATGTTGAACCGGTCTGCGCCAAGGATGCTGCCCACCCTCGCCCGCCCGGCGAGCACGATGTTGTCCGCGACCGACTGGTAATAGCTGCCGTCAATCTGGGCGCGTGCATAAAACTGGGTGCCGTCCTGCAGCGACGCTTCCGGCGATACCCGCGCGCCCAGCCGGAAGCCCCGCGACGGATCGAGCAGGTCATCGCTGCCATCATAGGCGAGCCCGACGGGCAGTGCGGCGATATAAAAGGTCTGGCGACTGCCGCCAATGCCCCGGGTGCGCCCGTCGCGTTCGTCGGTCAGTGCGAGTTCCGCACCCAGCGACCACGTCCATGTTTTCTGGAAGATCAGGTTGGACTGGCGCTCGATCGAGGCGGCGAGCAAGAACGTGCGCGCCTCAAAGGCTTCGCGATCGATGTTGCTTGCCAGCGCCTGCGCGGTCAGCACCTGATCGCGCTTTCTAAAGTTGTTGCGGCGGTAAATCAGGTTGGCGAGCTGTTCCTGTGTGCCGCCCACCAGCCGCGCACGCACCAGCCCCTCGGGCGGGAAGAAGTTGCGGTGCTCCCAGCTGACTTCGGCGCGGAACCCTTCGCCCGTGCCATAGCCCAGCTGACCCGCAATGGTGCGCAATGGCGCGGTTACCGTCTCGACCGTGATATCGACCGTGCCGAGCTCCTCGCCCGCAGGATCGCGCACCGCGACCGGGGACAGCGATACGGTCGAGACAAGTCCGGTGGCCAGAATGGCGCGGCGCAGGTCTTCAACCTCTGACGCCTGATAGAGATCGCCGGGCCTGAACCGGGCGATCCGCTGCAGGTGCCGCGCGCCAAACAGGCCGTCGTCTGCGGGCGCGATCGTGCCGAAGCGGAACTTGCCCCCCGGCGTCACCGGTTGGGTCAGCACGCCGCTGCGGTCATCATGATCAATCAGCAGATCTGGCTCGCCGGTCTCAGCAAAGGCAAAGCCCGACTCAGTGAGCTCGGTGAGCAGCTTGACGCGGCCAGCGGTGATCTTGTCGGCATTGGCCGGATCACCCGCCTGCACCCCGAATGCAGCGCGCATCGCTGGCACATCGACCCCCACCGCATCCAGCCCGGCCAGATCGACCGCGCTCAGCCGGTACAAGTCCCCCGGCGTGATATCGAAGGTCAGCGCGACACGCGTCGATACTTCCACCCGTTCGACGCGGTTCTGCACAAGCCCGTCAAAATAGCCGTAGACGCGCAACATGCTGTCGAGCAGGTCGCGGTCTTCAACTGCGCGGCGGTTGACCTGCGCCAGATTGGCGTCATCGCCGGACAGCTGTTCAAGCGTCGAAAGCGAGCGAAAGCGCGACGTAAAGTCACCGGTGTCGAGCGCGTCTTCATCCACATCGCCGGTAAAGTTCACCACCACCCGATACCGCACATCGCCATCAGCAATTTCGCGCAACGCCTGACGTTCCTCGCGACGCTCCGCGCGATCGGCCTCGCGTTCGGCGCGGCGCTCTGCCGATTGGGTGTCGTCAGTGAGGGCATCCCCATCGTCGCCAAGCGTTGCCTGTGCCAGCCCATCGCGCGCATCATCGGCGTTGGACGCCACCGCGCTGGTGTCGACGCTGTCTTCATCAACCGGGGCGGTATTTTCTGCGGTGAAACTGCCGGGCCAGGGGGGTACATCACCACCCTCTGGCCAATCGACCTCCATCCCCGGCAGCTGATCGAGCGGTGCCAGCGGATCGATGTCAAACGGGTCGCCCGCCAAAGGATCATCGGGGAATGGCTGAACGTTCGGCTGGGCGGGAGTCTGATCGGTGGTGGCTGCATCGGATGCAGCGGCATCTTGCGCGTGGGCATGACTGGAGAGCGCTGACAATCCTGCCAACGCGCATAAGCAACTTGCCTTCAAAAGACGCGCGGAGGCGTGAAACCGCATCAACCAAATAAGCTTTCACCCCAAACGGGTTCCATCCCGCGTTAAATTTAGCTTTAACCACCGTGTCCCATGCTTTGGGGGTCGAGCGGGTGCCAGCCATCGGGGCCAAGCATTTCAATCGGTTGGTACTTGATCTTGTACTGCATGCGCGGCGAGGATTTTACCCAATAGCCCAGATAGACATAGGGCAGCTCTGCCCGGGCCGCGCGCTGGATGTGGTCCATGATGATCATATTGCCCAGACCGCGCCGGGTGGGATGGTCTGGCTCAAAGAAACTGTAGATCATCGACAGGCCATCGCCTTGCTGGTCGGTCAGGCAGGCTCCCACCAGCTTGCCGGGACTGCCATCGGCGGCAGGCTCGCGATATTCCATAACATAGCTGCGCACCGGGCTGTGTTCGACCATATCGGCATAATCCATGTCGTCCATGTCAGACATGCCGCCGCCTGGATGGCGCGCCTTCAGATAGCGCTGCAGCAGATCATATTGCTCCTGCGTCGACCATGCCCGGCAGGCCGACACGATCAGATCGCTGTTGCGCTTGAGCACCTTGCGCTGCGCTGTGTTGGGGCGAAACTGGTTTGCGACGACCCGCACCGAGACGCAGGCGCGGCAATCAAGGCAGCTGGGCCGATAGGCAACATTCTGGCTGCGGCGGAAACCGATGCGGCCCAGCGCGTCGTTCAGCTCGTCAGCATGCGTGCCGTTCAGCTCGGTGAACACCTTGCGCTCGCTCTTGCCCGGAAGATACGGGCAAGGGCCGGGATTGGTCACGAAGAACCGAGGAAAACGGGCCGGTGCGCTCACGTGCGAAACGATCCTTGTGTTAGTTGGTTATGGCGGGTCGAAACTGTGCGGGGAATGCCCGCAAACAGCTATGACCGATAAACCGCAGCGGCACCAAGCCGGTTAACCAACATTCATGGTTAAGCCGCGCCAAGTCGAGTCAAAATGTCGGCAAACCGCGCCGCCCTTGTGGATAAAGAGTTGATTCATGCTGAATCAACCATCTTGATCACCGGTCCTTGCGCGCAGGAGGGGCACGTTCAGCGATCCCCTCAGGCCACCTCAACGAGACCGACGTCATAACCGTTCGCCTTGAGCGAGGCGATCAGGCCTTCGAGCTGGCTGCGGTCACGCGCCTCGCATTCAATGTCGGTGATCAGCCCCTTGGCGGGCAGATTGGTGAACACGCGCTGATGATAGATTTCGATGATATTGACCTGATGCGCATCAAACTCGCGCATCACCTTGAACAAAGCGCCGGGCCGGTCCTGCAGCGCGATGCGCAACCTTGCCAGTCGCCCGGAGCGCGCCAGATCGCGCAGCAGCACGTTGGCAAGCAGCCGCGTATCGATGTTGCCGCCGCACAGCACAACGCCCACGGTCTGCCCGCGAAACTGGTCAGGATGCGCGAGCAGCGCCGCGAGCCCGGCCGCGCCCGCCCCCTCGGCCACCGTCTTTTCAATTTGGAGCAACAGGCTGACGGCGGTTTCCAGCTGTGGTTCGCTCACCAGCACGATGTCGTCGGCCAGCGCGCGAACGATCTCACGGGTGAAGTCCCCAGGCTGCTTGACCGCGATCCCTTCGGCCAGGGTATCACCCTCGCAAGGATATTGCGTGCCCTTGAGCGTGTTGTACATGCTCGGGTAAAGCTCTGCCTGCACCCCGGTCAACTTGATCCCGGGCCGAAGCGCGCGCGCCGCTGTGCCCATGCCGGAGAACAGCCCGCCGCCGCCGATGGGGATCACCAGATGATCGATGTCGGGCGCATCCTCGAGCATCTCGATCGCCACCGTGCCCTGCCCCGCCGCGATCACCGGATCATCGAACGGATGCACGAAGGTCAGCCCCTCGGTAACCTCAAGCGCGCGGGCGTGGGCATAGGCGTCGTCATATTTCTCGCCGAACAGAATGACCTTGCCGCCATTGGCCTCGGTCTGCTGCACCTTGATGGTCGGCGTGGGCTTGGGCATCACGATGGTCACCGGAACGCCCAGCCGCGTGCCGTGCCACGCCAGCCCCTGCGCGTGGTTGCCGGCGGACGCCGCGATGACGCCCTTGGCGCGCGCCTCATCCGACATCTGGCTGAGGAAGTTGAGCGCGCCGCGTTCCTTGTAGGCCGCCGTAAACTGAAGGTTTTCAAACTTCAGATACACCGTTGCGCCGGTAATCGCCGACAGCGTCCTGCTGACCAAGGTGGGGGTGCGGACGATCGACCCGGCGATGCGGGTATGCGCAGCGCGGATATGATCAAGGGTGAGCAGGGCGGTTGGGCTGGTCATGTCGCCGGTGCCCCTAACCGATATGGCGCAGATTGAAAACATCCGTTAAGGCGGGCGTCTATGGCAAATATCGCATTCATCGGCATCGGCGTCATGGGCGGCCCGCTCGCCCGTCACCTTGGAAACAAGGGGCACAGTCTGGCGCTCTACAATCGCAGTCCCGCCAAGATCGAGACATGGCTGGCGGCGAACCCCCGGCTGGCCGAAGGCACGAGGATCGCCGCGACTCCCGCTGAGGCCGCCGAAGGTGTTGACGCGGTGGTGACATGCGTGGGCAATGACGATGACCTTGCGCAGGTGATCATGGGCCGGCAGGGGGCGTTCATGACCCTCAAAAAGGGCGGGCTGTTCATCGATCACACCACAGTGTCGGCCACCATCGCCCGGCAGATTTCGGTCGAGGGGCGCGCCAAGCGCATCCTGTGCGTCGATGCCCCGGTCACCGGCGGGCAGGCAGGCGCTGAGAACGGCACGTTGTCGATCATGTGTGGCGGCAAGAAGGACGCGGTCGATGCTGCCCGCCCGATCATGAAAAGCTATGCCGCGCGCATCGTCCACGTCGGTGGGCCGGGCGACGGCCAAGTCACCAAGATGGTCAATCAACTGTGTATCGCGGGCATTTTGGGCGGCCTGTCGGAGGCGATGCGTTTTGCGCAGGCGAGCCGGCTTGATCTCGACAAGGTGTTTTCCGCCATTTCAGGCGGCGCTGCGCAGAGCTGGCAGATGGATAACCGCTGGAAGACAATGTCTGAAGACAGCTTCGATTTCGGGTTCGCCATCGACTGGGTCCGCAAAGACTTGGGCCTCGCGCTTGATGAGGCGCGCAACAATGGCGCATCCATCCCGGTCGCCGCGCTGGTCGATCAGTTCTTTGCCGAAGCGCAGCATCTGGGCGCCGGGCGGCAGGACACCAGCGCGCTTATTCGCAGGTTGCCGCGCAAATGATCCGTCGCTCTGTGATTCTCGCGGTCGCATTGCTGGCCAGCACCGCCTCGCCCGCACTGGCCGATGGCCTGATCGACAACGTCAACGGCATGACGCTGGACGACAAGGGCAAGGTGGTAAACTTCACCGGGCTGGTGATCGACAACGATGGCAAGGTCAAGGCGCTGCTCGCCCGCCGCGACAAGCGCCCCGAGCGCCCCGATTACAAGCTCGACGGTGAGGGCCGGACACTGATGCCCGGGCTGATCGATGCGCATGGCCATGTCATGGGGCTGGGCTTTTCGCTGCTGACGCTCGACCTGTCGACCACGCGCTCGCTTGATGAGGCGCTGGCGAAGATCAAGGCTTATGCCGATGAAAACCCGACCCGGCCATGGATCATCGGGCGCGGCTGGAACCAGGAGAAATGGGGTCTGGGCCGATTCCCGACGGCGGCGGATCTTGACGCAGTGGTGTCTGATCGGCCGGTGTGGCTGGAGCGGGTCGATGGCCATGCCGGCTGGGCCAACAGTGAGGCGATACGGATTGCCGGGGTCAAGGCCGATGCCAAGGACCCGCCGGGGGGCCGGATCGAACGCATTGGTGGCAAGCCTGCCGGCGTGTTCGTCGATGCAGCCGAAGCGCTGATTGCAAAGTCAGTGCCCAGCCCGCGCGCGGTGGACCGCGATGCCGCGCTGATCGCGGCGCAGGACCATCTGCTGTCGCTGGGCATCACCGCGATTGCCGACATGGGCACCAGCCTTGACGACTGGCAGGCCTATCGCCGGGCGGGCGACGAAGGCCGTCTGAAACTGCGCATCATGGGCTATGCCAGCGGCATCGATGCGATGGTGGCCATCGCTGGGCCGCGTCCGACACCGTGGCTGTATGATGACAGGCTGCGGCTTAACGGGGTCAAGCTCTATCTCGACGGCGCGCTGGGATCGCGTGGCGCTCTGCTCAAGGCCGATTATGCCGACGCTCCGGGGCAGCGCGGCCTCGCCTTTGTCGGCGACACGCAGCTGCTCAACATGATGAGCCGCGCGGCGATGGATGATTTTCAGGTCGCCGCGCATGCCATTGGTGATGCTGCCAATGCGCAGGTGCTCGGAGCCATCGAGCAGCTCGCCGACGACTATAAGGGTGACCGGCGCTGGCGCATCGAACATGCGCAGATCATCGATCCACTCGATGTGCCCCGGCTGGCCAGGCATGGCATCATCGCCTCGATGCAGCCTGTCCACCAGATTTCGGACCGGCTGATGACCGAGGCGCGGCTGGGACCGGACCGGCTGGCGGGCGCCTATGCCTGGAAAACCATATCCGATGCAGGGGTCAAACTGGCCTTCGGGTCGGATACGCCGGTTGAATCGCCCGATCCATTCGCCGGGCTGGCCGCTGCGATCACCCGTGAGGGGGCCGACGGGCAGCCCTTTGGCGGCTGGCAGCCGCAGGAAAGGCTGAGCCGGGTGGCAGCGATTGATGCCTTCACCCGCAGCGCAGCCTTTGCCGGGTTTGCCGAATCGCGATTCGGCACGCTGCAGCCTGGGATGCGCGCCGATTTTGTGCTGATCGACACCGATCCGTTGCTCAGCAGCCCTACCGATGTGCGCAACACCAGCGTGGTGGAGACCTGGGTGGGCGGCCTGCGCCGCTATCAGCGCGATATAAAACGTTGAATTTCTGGGGATGTTGCAGCCCAGATTAATGGACTGTCAAGGAAGCGTTGCCTGCGTGCAACAGCTTATCATAAAAGGTTTAAATGCCGCGCAAAATGGCATTCGCACTTGCAAAATGGGAACCTTCCCCGTATCTGGCCATTGAACGCAATGCACACAACACTGATTGTGCGCGCAATGGGTTGCCTGATTTGATCCAATCTGGGTTTTTTCAGTCCGAGTTTAAGTGACGGAGATTACAATGAAGAATCGTATTGCTGCTGCCATGCTGGCCGCACTTGCCGTATCGGCCACGCCGGTACTCGCACAGGCTGCTGCACAGAACGTCGAGCGCGTTTCTGCTGCTTCGAGCGAAGACAGCGAAGCTGAAGGTAGCACTGGCATCATCATTGGTGTTCTTGCTGCTGCTGCCATCGTCGGCGGTATCGTTATCGCTGTTGACAGCGACAGCGACACTCCGACCAGCCCCTGATTTCGATCATGCTGGTCAGGGCGCTGCTCTGACAAAATAGAAAAGCGGGGCCTTGTGCCCCGTTTTTTTGTGCCTGCGATAAGCGAAAATTGTTGGCGTTGCGTCAAAAGGAAAATGGTGCGCAGCGCCATACCGACGTCCCAATCTTCGCACGCTGCGTAATCACGCCCCGGTAAAGACTTCCTGCACTCGCTGCGTCTGCGCGCAGCGATCTTTTCAATCTGCTGAAACGTCATGCGGTCGCCAATGTGCGGGACAATGTCTGCGCCCAGCACCAGTGACACATCATGGGTCTTGCACAGGCTTTCAAGTCGCGCGGCGATGTTCACTACATCGTCCAGCACCGAATGGCTGAACGGGCACGTGTCATGATGGCTCGACCCCCGCAGACCAGATTACGGGCAGCGATACACGCAGGCGATGGCCCGCATCACAGCATGATATGGCTTGGTCACGGCTGCTGTCCCGTCTGCCCCCATATATGTAACACCGTATCACCGCTTGATCATAGGCTCATATAGCGGCTATCGCGTTGCCACGCCGATACATCTTGCTGCGCACCTACACCCACCGTGGGTCCTGAATTTCCGGAGCTTATTCTATGCGTTATCCTGTCATGATCGGCGCATCCGCGCTGCTGTTCGCCGCGCCCGTTCTGGCTGAGGAAGGCATGTGGATGCCTGGGCAGACCCCTGCGCTGGGCGACAAACTGAAGGCAGCGGGTCTTGAGCTGTCGCCCGATGATCTGGGCAACCTGCAGGCCGCGCCGCTCAATGCAATCGTTTCGCTGGGTGGCTGCTCGGCATCATTCGTCAGCCCCGACGGCCTCGTCGCATCGAACCACCACTGCGTCTACGGATCGATCCAATACAATTCCAAGCCGGGTCAGGATTATCTGACCGACGGCTTCTTCGCCAAAACCAATGGCGATGAATTGCCCGCCGCACCTGGATCGCGCATCTTCGTGATCGAAGACCTGCGCGATGTAACCACGGCGATGAACAAGGGCATCACCAGCAGATTGTCTGGCCTTGACCGCTTCAATCGACTGGAAAGCAACCGCAAAATGCTGATTGCTGCGTGCGAGCAGCAGGCCAACCGCCGCTGCGACGTGCGGCCCTATTTTGGTGGCCAGACCTATTATCTGCAACAGCAGCTTGAGATCAAGGACGTGCGACTGGTCTACGCCCCGGCAGGCGGCACAGGCAATTTCGGCGGCGAGACCGACAACTGGCAGTGGCCACGCCACACCGGCGATTTCGGCTTTTACCGCGCCTATGTCGCGCCCGATGGTGCATCGCTGCCCTATGCCAAGGAAAACGTTCCCTACAAGCCCAAGTCGTGGCTGAAGATTGCGCAAACGCCGCTTAAGGACGGCGATTTCGTGATGGTCGCAGGCTTCCCGGGCGTCACCCAGCGGCATTGGACCGCCGCCGAGGTTCGCCACAATTTCGATCAGGTCTATGCCATCGACCAGCAGCTGCGTGCCGATTATTCATCGGCAATCGAAAAGGCAATTGCGGGCAACGCCGATGCCGAGATCAAATATGCCTCGATCCTCAAGGGATCAGACAATTATAAAAAGAAGCTGCTGGGCGAGATCGCCGGGGCCGACGCGATTGACCTGATGGGTCGCAAGGCGCGTGACGATGCCGCGTTTCGCGCATGGGTCGCTGCCGACGCCGCCCGCACCGCACAATATGGCGCGGCGCTGACCAGCCTTGATGGCTTGGTCGGGGAGAGCAATCAGGCGCGCGTTGACAATCTGCGCCTCGCCACACTGGGCCGGGCGCAGCTGCTGTCAGCGGCGCAGATCCTTTACCGCTGGTCAAAGGAGCGCGAAAAGCCTGATGCGCAGCGCGAACCGGGCTATCAGGACCGTGAC
Organism: Blastomonas sp.; assembly: GCF_041747255.1. Lineage (GTDB taxonomy): Bacteria > Pseudomonadota > Alphaproteobacteria > Sphingomonadales > Sphingomonadaceae > Blastomonas. The sequence continues at coordinate 10,399 of NZ_JBGTFM010000017.1, forward strand.
CGGCTGGGCATCCGCGAGCGGCTGACCCAGGTTGAGCGCCGGTTTGACGCAGGGGTCGACAAGCAGCTGCTTCAGCAGGCGCTCGGCGAATATGCCAAGGTCAGCGCCGACAAGCGCAACGCCCCGCTTGAGGCCAGGATCGCCAGCATTGGCATCGACCGGCTGTATGCTGACACTATGCTGGGCGACACCGCACAGCGCATCGCGTGGATGGACAAGCCCGCATCCGAATTCGAAGCCTCAAGCGACCCGTTCCTCCAGCTGGCGGTCGCCGCCTATCCCGGCACGATGGCGGATCAGGACAAGACCAAGGACCGCGCCGGCAAGCTGCAGGCGGCTCGCGCGCAAGTGATGGCGGGGCAGCTTGCCTTTGCCCAGAGCCAGGGCCGCACGCTGTTTCCCGATGCCAACGGGTCGCTGCGTTTCACCTATGGCAAGGTCACCGGCAAGCAGCGCGACGGCCTGATCTGGACACCGTTCACCACTGCGGAAGGGCTGGTCGCCAAGCACACCGGGCGTGGTGAATTCGATGCGCCCGATCTGGTGATCGAAAAGCTGAAGGCGCGCGATTTCGGCAGCTATGCCGATGCGACGCTGGGCACCCTGCCGATCAACTATCTGTCGACCGTCGACATCACCAACGGCAATTCGGGTTCTGCGACGCTGAACAGCAAGGGTGAGTTTGTCGGTCTGGCATTCGATGGCACGCTTGATGGTGTGGTGTCGGATTGGTCCTATGATGCGGGCATCAACCGTACCATCCATGTCGACAGCCGCTACATGCTGTGGACCATGGCCAAGATCGACGGTGCGGGCCGCCTGCTGAAAGAGATGGGCGTCAACTGGTAAGCCTGACGGCGGATTGCGGGCGGTTTTGGTTGTTATCGCGATTGGCCTTGGTCTAAGGATGACCAAAGGCGTCAACCGCGCGCCTGCCCAAACCGGACTGTAAAACGAAAGGTCGCGCCCAGCCAATGGCGATCCCATTGACTCTCTACACGCTTGTCTCGCTGCCATTCGTTGTTGCCTTGCTCATTGCCGTCAGCGGCACGCATCAGCGCAGCCTCCATGCGGGACTGGCGGCGGCGGGCAGTGCCATCGGCTTTGCGCTGATCGTTTCCGTCGCCGGGCGGGTAACGGGCGGCGAGATACTGGCCGTTACGACGCCTTGGGTTCCGGCCATCGGGCTCGACATTTCGCTGATGATCGATCCGTTGGGCCTGATGTTTGCCGGGCTGATCCTCGGCATTGGCCTGCTGGTCATGATCTTCAGCCATTTTTACCTCGGCAAGGGAGAGGCGACGGCGCGTTTCTATGCCAGCCTGATGCTGTTTCAGGGGGCGATGCTAGGCATTGTCATTTCGGGCAATGTCCTGATGCTGCTCATTTTCTGGGAATTGACCAGCCTGTCGTCTTTCCTGCTGATCGGCTTTTGGCAGCACAAGGCAGAGGCGCGACAGGGCGCGCGCATGGCACTGGCGATCACCGGTGGCGGCGGGCTGGTGCTGATCGCAGGAATGCTGCTGCTGGGTATCACCGCCGGGTCGTTCGATCTGCTGACGATCTTGCAAAGCGGCGATGTCATCCAGGCCTCGCCACTCTATCCGGTCATTCTGGTGCTGATCCTGATCGGCTGTTTCACCAAGTCCGCGCAGTTTCCGTTCCATTTCTGGTTGCCACACGCCATGGCCGCGCCGACGCCGGTCAGCGCCTATCTACATTCGGCGACGATGGTGAAGGCGGGCGTGTTCCTGCTGGCGCGGCTGTGGCCGGTGCTGTCGGGCACTGATCTTTACACAATCATCGTCACCAGCGTCGGCTTGATCACCATGACTTTCGGCGCATGGGTGGCGCTGTTCCGTCATGATCTGAAGAGCATCCTTGCCTATTCAACGATCAGCCAGCTTGGCCTGCTCGTCATGCTGCTGGGCTTTTCGATTAAGATGGCTGCGGTTGCTGCGGTGTTCCACATCATCAACCATGCCGCGTTCAAGGCGGCGCTGTTCATGTCGGCGGGCATCGTCGATCATGAAACCGGCACGCGTGACATCCGGCGGCTGGGCGGGCTGGCCAAGGTCATGCCGGTGACCGCAATCATCGTGACACTGGCCGCCGCCGCGATGGCCGGACTGCCGCCGCTTGGTGGGTTTATTTCCAAAGAAATGATGCTCGACGAGACGCTGGAGGTCGGGTTGTTCGGTCTGCCCTGGTTGGTGCCGGTGATCGCGACCATCGCGGCGACGCTGTCGGTCGGCTATTCGTTGCGCCTCGCCGTACACCTGTTCTTCGGCAGTGCGCGCGATCCCGAGCCCTATGCCCGGGCGCATGATCCGGGCTTTGGCATGTGGGCATCGCCAGCGCTGTTGGTGATCATCGCGGTGCTGCTCGGCTTTGCGCCCATGCTGCTTGCCGGGCCGCTGGTGGTGTCGGTTGCCAGCGCGGTCATCGGCGGGGAAGCGCCAGAGCCGGGCCTGGCGCTGTGGCATGGCGTCAATCTCGCGCTGGGCATGAGCCTGTTTGCAGTTGCCATCGGCGTGCTGCTGCTGTGGCGGCATGGCCCGCTGCTGCGATGGTATGAGGCGATGCGCCACCTCGATGCCAAGTCGCTGTTCCAGAGCACGTTGACCAGCGCCGACACAGTCGTGCGCAAGCTGATCGTCGCCACCCACAGCCCCTCGCTGCAGCGGATGCTGTTGGCGACCTTTGCGGTGATCGTATTGCTGATCATCGAAGGCGCGCTCACCGGCGGCGGCAGCTTTACCGGCACGCGCGCGGGGCTAGCCGCATCACCTGTCGCCATCGGCGCGTGGCTGCTGCTGATCGCCGCCACCGGCGCGGTGATCTATGCCGAGCGCCAGCGGTTCATCGCGCTCATCTATATCAGCGTCATCGGGCTGATCATCGCGTTGGCGTTCGTGCACCTGTCCGCGCCCGATCTGGCGCTGACCCAGATCTCGGTCGAGGTGGTGACCATCTTGCTGCTGCTGCTGGCGCTCAATCTGATGCCCAAAAAGCCGCCGGTGCTGTCAAGCGCGCCGCAGCGCTGGCGCGATGCGCTGCTGGCGATCACCGGCGGGCTGGGAGTTGGTGGTGCGGCCTGGGCAATGCTGACGCGCAATCCCAATGATCCGATTTCAAGCTATCACCTCGCCAAAAGCTATTCGGGCGGCGGCGGGACCAATGTCGTCAACGTGACGCTGGTTGATTTCCGCGCGTTCGATACGCTGGGAGAGATCATCGTGCTGGGCATCGCCGGGCTCGCCATCTTCGCGTTGCTTGACACCACATCGCGCGGGGCGGCAGGCGCGCGACTGCGATCCTGGCAGGAAGACATGCCGCACTCGCCCGAGCGCCATCCGGTGATGTTCGTGATGTCCACGCGCATCCTGCTGCCGCTGGTGCTGGCGGCGGGCATCTATATCTTCCTGCGCGGCCACAACGAGCCGGGCGGCGGTTTCATCGCCGCGCTGGTGGTGGCGATTGCCTTTCTGCTGCAATATCTCGCATCGGGCTTTGACTGGACCGATGCGCGGCGGCGGGTTGGCGAGCATTTCATGATTGCCTTTGGCGTGCTGGTGGCGATGGCCACCGGGCTTGGATCGCTGGTGTTCGGGGCGAACTTCCTCGCCAGTGCGTTTGACTATTACACGCTGCCGCTGGTCGGTGAGTTCGAGCTCGCGACCGCGCTGTTGTTTGACATCGGCGTGTTCGCAGTTGTGTTCGGCGCGGTGATGATGGCGCTCCAGCAGCTCAGCCACATCGCGCAGCGCGCCGCACGCGCGCATGCTGCGCAGCTGGACGCTGACGGCGAGGAGGGCAGCCCATGACCCTCGAATTTCTGGTCGCCAGCGCGATTGGCGTGCTGACAGCAGGCGGCATCTACATGATATTGCGCGGCCGCACCTTTCAGGTGGTGCTGGGTCTCACACTGTTTTCTTATGCGGTGAACCTGTTCCTGTTCGCATCGGGCCGCCTGACGGTCAACCGCCCGCCGATCTGGTCAAAGACTGTCACCGAATACGCCGATCCCTTGCCGCAAGCGCTGGTGCTGACCGCGATTGTCATCACCTTTGGCATGACCGCTTTTGCGGTGGTCCTGGCGCTGCGCAGCTTCCTTGAAACAGGCAGCGATCAGGTTGATGGCGATATCGCCCCGTGCGATGCCAACGCCAAAAACACCAAGGCCGAGCGATGAGCCTCACCGCGCATCTTGCCATCGCGCCGGTCGTGATCCCTGCACTCGCCGCGCCGATTGCGCTGCTGGTGATGCGCCGCAGACGGCATCTGGGCATCGGTCTGTCGTTTGCGTCTTGCGCCTTGATGCTGGTCGCGGCGCTGGTGCTGCTCAATGCATCCGCCGATGGCACGATCCGCACCTATGAGCTGGGCGATTGGCCCGCGCCGTTTGGCATCGTGCTGGTGGTCGACCGCCTGTCGGCGATCATGCTCACGCTCGCCGCCAGCCTGTCGCTGATCGCGATGATCCACGCGGTGCTGACCCGCGCCGACCGCAAGGGCTGGCATTTCCATCCGCTGTTCCAGTTCCAGATGCTGGGACTCAACGGCGCGTTTCTTACCGGCGATCTGTTCAACCTGTTCGTGTTCTTTGAGGTGTTGCTGATCGCGTCCTACGGCCTGATGCTGCACGGCCAGGGTCCGGTGCGGCTCAAGGCCGGGGTGCAATATGTCATCGTCAACATCGTTGGCTCGTCGCTGTTCCTGATCGCGCTCGGCCTGCTTTATGCGCTTACCGGCACGCTCAACATGGCCGACATGGGCCTGCGCGTCGCCGAGATCGGCCCGGATGATCAGGGGCTGCTGCGCGTTGCGGCGCTGTTGCTGGTCAGCGTGTTCGCGTTGAAGGCTGCGGTCGTGCCGCTGCACCTGTGGTTGCCGCGCACCTATGCCGTCACCACGCCAGCGGTCGCGGCGCTGTTTGCGATCATGACCAAGGTCGGCGTCTATTCGATCATCCGTGTCGTGCCGCAGGTGTTCGGCGATGGCGCAGGCGCCGCCGCCTGGGCGCCCGCCCCCTATCTGCTTCCTGCCGCGATCATCACCACCATCGTCGGCTTTGCCGGCGTGTTCGTGGCGCGCACCCTGTCAGAACAGGCCGCCTATGCGATCATCGGATCGACCGGCACGCTGCTGATTGCGGTCGCCGGATGGCAGGTGGAGACGTTGACCGCTGCGCTCTATTATCTGGTTCACTCGACATTGGCGGGCGCGGCGCTGTTTTTGGTGGCCGATGTCGTTGCGCGTCGACGGGCGAGCTTTGGCAACAGCGCCAGCCCCGGCCCGGCGTTTGCCCAGCGACAGCTCGCTGGTCTGCTGTTCATGGCCGCCGCGATCGCCGCGACCGGCCTGCCGCCGCTCTCGGGCTTTATCGGCAAGCTGCTGATCCTCGAATCGGTCGCTGGCCTGCCGGGCTGGGGCTGGTCGTGGGCCGCGATTCTGGCCTCGACACTGATCGGGGTAATCGGCTTCGCGCGCACCGGGAGCGTCATCTTCTGGAAGGACGCTGATCACAAGAATGCTGAACACAAGGACGCCGGTCACCAGGACGCTGGGCACAACGACGCTGGGCACAGGGACGAGGCCGAGCCAGTCATTGCCCTGCGCCGGGACATGATCGCGCCGGTGATCGCCATCGCCTTGCTCACGGCTTTGTCCGTTGGCGCAGGCTGGGCGACGGCGTATGCAGGGGAGGCCGCTGCGCAGATCCTCGACAACAACGCCACCGTGCGCGCCGTGCTGGGGGAGGGCTGAGATGCGCCGCGTGATACCGCACCCTGGCCTGTCGGTCCTGCTGGTGATCTTCTGGCTGCTGATGGCCAATTCCTTGAGCTTTGGCGGGCTGCTGATCGGCATCATCATCGGCATTGTCCTGCCGATCTTCACCGCGCCGTTCTGGCCGGGGCGACCCAATGTCAGGCACCGTGCGGGCTTTGTTTATCTTGCCATCGTGTTGTGGGACATCGTGACCGCCAATTTTGAGGTGGCGGCAATCATCCTGTTCAAGCGCAACCGTCACCTGAAGCCGGCCTGGCTGGTGATCCCGATCGAGCTGACCTCGCCCGAGGCGATCACCGTGCTCGCCGGTACGATCAGCCTGACGCCCGGCACGGTTTCGTCCGATGTGTCATCCTGCGGCAACTATCTGCTTGTCCACGCGCTCGACTCGCCTGAGCCCGAGGCGGACATCGCGCGGATCAAAACGCGCTACGAGGCGCGTCTGAAAAAGGTGTTTGCATGATCGAATATGCTGTCATCTTCGGCTTCGTCTGCCTCACGCTGGCGCTGGCGCTTAACCTTTGGCGGTTGCTGAAGGGACCATCGATCGGCGACCGAATCGTTGCGCTCGATACGATGGTGATCAACGCCATCGCCACCATCGTTCTGATCGGCATCGCGCAGGCGAGCGACACTTTTTTTGAAGCGGCATTGCTGCTGGCGATGGTCGGCTTCATCGGCACGGTCGCCTATTGCAAGTTCATGCTGCGCGGGGACATCATCGAATGACCGCCCTGCCGCTTATCGCAGAAATCGTCACCAGTCTGATGATCATCATCGGCGCGGGCTTTGCGCTGATCGGCAGCTGGGGTCTGGTGCGGCTGCCGACGCTGATGGAACGGCTGCACGGCCCCACCAAGGCGACGACGCTCGGGCTTGGCGGCATGCTGATCGGCTCGATGCTGTATTTTCAGTTGTTTGAGGGCCGCTGGTCCGCGCATGAACTGCTGATCACGCTGTTCTTGTTCATCACCGCGCCGATTTCTGCCAACATGATCGCCAAGGTGCATCTGCACGACCTGCGCGACAGACGGGTGCCGATCACCAAGGGACCGGCAGGCGCGCCGCCCAAGGCACCGGGTGAAAGCGACTGGGCCACCTATGAGGCCCCGCACCCCAAATCTGCGGCGCGGACGTCAGAGGAATAGCGCTCGACTGGTCAGGCGATCACAGCGCCAGTTGCGGGCAGACCAGAAACTTCTCGCCCGTCGTCTTGGCCCCATAGCGCTTGACGACATCGGCCTGCAGCGCCTGCGCCAACGAGATATCATCGGTGTAATGGCTGGCAAAGGTCGTGGTGAGCTCATTGGCGACGCGGGCGCGCAGCCGCATCGCGACATCGCCGCCCGCCTTGGCCAGAAAGTTGGGCAGCAGCCAGCCGCCGACGCCCCAGGCCATGCCATAGCCACGGTTGAGCACCGTCGCCGATGTGTCGAGCCCGCCATACAAATAGACCTGCTTGTGCTTGACCGATCCGTAAATGCTGTAGGCCCCCGGGGTGCGCGCCGCCGCCGCCTCCATCGCGCTGAGGATCGATGAGGCAAGCGTGCCGCCACCGGTTGCGTCAAACGCCAGCGTCGCGCCGGTGGCGTGGATCGCATCGGTCAAGTCGGCCATGAAGCTGTCGCTGCTGCTGTCGATGATATGCTCTGCCCCCATGTCGCGCAGCAGCTTGGCGTGCTCGGGCTTGCGCACGATGTTGACCAGGGCCACGCCATCGGCCTGGCAGATGCGGTTGAGCATCACGCCAAGGTTGGATGCCGCCGCCGTATGCACCAGCGCCTCATGGCCCTCCATGCGCATCGTCTCGATCATCGACAGCGCGGTCAGCGGGTTGACGAAGCATGACGCGCCATCGCGCGCGCTGTGTTCGGGCAGCAGCGGCAGGCACATACCCGCCGGCGCAATGCGATATTGCGCATACATGCCGCCGCCCATCACCGCCACGGTCTTGCCGAGCAGCGCCTGC
>NZ_JBGTFM010000018.1:0-2486 GCF_041747255.1 Blastomonas sp.
AATGCCTTGGACCAGGCGGCGCCGTTGGCGGAATGGGACCTGCCGCCCGCATTCGCGACCCTGCGCCGCCTGATGGAAGCGCGGATGATCAAGGCTGGGCGCCGGGAGTATATCCAGGTGCTGCGCCTGCTGGAGACCTTCGATATCGACGACCTCCACGCCGCCGTGAAGAAGGCGCTGCAACTGGGCGCGGTCGGCTTCGATGCCGTCAAGCACCTCGTTCTCTGTCGGGTCGAGAAACGGCCGCCGAAGCTGGACCTCGATGTCTACCCATATCTACCGCGGGCGAACGTCGAGACGACATCCGCGGCCAGCTACATGTCACTGCTCTCGGGAGATGCAGCATGACCGTGGCCCCGAAGATCCTGCTCGCGGATCACCTCAAAACGCTGAAGCTGCCCACCTTCCTGCGGGAATACGACAAGCTCGCCCGTCAATGCGCCGCCGAGGGACTGGATCATGTCCAATTCCTGGCGCGTCTGGTCGAGCTGGAATTGATCGACCGCGAGCGGCGGATGATCGAGCGTCGGATCAAGGCCGCGAAGTTCCCGGCCACCAAAAGTCTGGACAGCTTCGACTTCAAGGCGATCCCTAAGCTCAACAAGATGCAGGTGCTGGAACTGGCCCGTTGCGAATGGATCGAGAGGCGTGAGAACGTCATCGCCCTCGGACCAAGCGGCACGGGCAAGACCCATGTTGCACTCGGCTTGGGGCTTGCTGCCTGCCAGAGGGGGCTGCCTGTCAGCTTCATCACCGCCGCCGCGCTCGTCAACGAGCTGATGGAGGCGCGCGACGAACGCCGTCTTATCCGTCTGCAAAAGCAATTGGCTGCTGTAAAGCTACTCATCATAGACGAACTGGGCTTCGTGCCTCTCTCCAAAACCGGCGCAGAGCTTTTGTTCGAGCTGATCTCACAGCGATACGAACGCGGTTCCACAATGATTACCAGCAACCTGCCATTCGATGAATGGACCGAAACCTTCGGCACTGAACGCCTGACAGGCGCACTGCTCGATCGGTTGACCCATCACGTCAACATCCTCGAGATGAACGGCGACAGCTATCGGCTCGGCCAAAGCCGCGCCCGCAAGGCCTACGCCTCAACCTGATCAACCGTCACAGGATTGGCCCTGTGGGCCAAATCGCCATGGCACGCGCCAGCTATTTGAAGAGCGCGCGCGCCATGGCGCTTTGCACCCCGCCACTGGCCTGGTTTTGCACCGCCGCGTGGCAGGATTTGCTGCCGCCGTTGACAATCGATACAGCGGCTGACGCCCAACAGGACGCCAGCAAGGCCTTCAGTGCGGCCTCAGACAGGCTGCTGCGCGTCATAGAGGCCCATCAGGCGGGCAAGTGGCGCAGAATGGGCATGATGGCCCTCGTAGCGGCGCTCACAGCCTCTCTTGGTCTGTTTGGCGGCTACTGGTGGGCGAAAGGGAATATTCGAACGGAACGTCTCGCCGAGGTTGGTGAACTCTTACGGTCGTCCAGCGGTGAAGACTTCTGCGGTGATATGAGCGCCACGAACAGCATGCCCGATAATAACGGCGTCTATTGCGCATCGTGGATTAAGCTGCCGACCGAATGAGGGCGAAACCTGTGGGGCTGTTTGCCATCATGGCATCGGCTCCCACGGATTGATGATCTGAACGCCTGTTGGCGCGAAGTCTGCAACATTGCGTGTGACGATGGGCATTGCGTGGACGATCCCTGTGGCGGCGATAAGGGCATCCCGGTCACTGCGGGGGTCAGGAACATGCAAAGCGGCACAACAGAGCGCGACAGGCCCGTCTACCGGCAGGATACGCCCCTCAAAGGCCGGCAGCACCCTATCAGTCATCCAAGCCCTCAGAACGGCCCCTTGAGCGCTGTCCCGCCTCTCGGCGTGCCTGATCCCCATTTCAAGCTCCAGAAGCGTGATGGCTGACAGGAACAACGCTGATGGGTCTTGGTCCGCCGCCCAGGCCACGACGTTGCCATCCGCCTTGCCTGCTTTTGCCTTGCGCAGTTCCGACACCACGTTCGTATCGAGGATGAACATCAGGACAGATCGGCCGGACGCGTGAGGTTACCCAATCGACCGGGTTCAAAGGATACGTCTGCCGCGTCCGGATCGGCCAGCAGATCCACGATGTTTTCCCACTGCCCTGTGAGCCGCCTGTAGGCTTCGATGCTAAGCAACACATGCGCGGGCTTGCCCCGATCGGTGATGAACACAGGACCGTTCTGAGCGGCTCGCTTTGCGCCACTGGCATCCTGGTTGAACGTCCGGCTGGTGATCGTTGTCATTCCCATCGCTCATACCCTTTTAAGCAACTGATATAGCAACATGTCTACAAAAACTGGAAATGTCAATTCCGGCTTGTGCGATCACCACGTTGTGCCACTTGGCGATATGATGAATCCGGCATTGATTGCTCCTGTGCTGTGACCTGACCTTCAAGGCTGACAAACACTTCAAATCTGGGGCTGTTGTCTCATTTGAG
>NZ_JBGTFM010000019.1:0-11002 GCF_041747255.1 Blastomonas sp.
CGCCCAAAACCTCCGCAAAATGGCCAAGCTGATCCCGATGCCAGCCACCCCAGCGCCTGCATAAGCGGGGACGAGACCTCCAAACTACGCCTAAGCTGGCACCAGCCTCGATCTCAGCGGCGGGTTTTTCAACACAATCGGCCCAAGCCGGTCATGCGCGACCGCCAAATTGAACGTTTGGTGCCGCCTAAAGCCACCGTGCCGCTTTCGGGATCGCGCACCGGCCCCGCTCATTACCAGAGACGGGTGGGAAGCTGCCAAATGCTCGACTTAAAGGGCCGTGTGCCGGCGCTCGCTGCGGTAATAGTTGAAGGAAAGCCAAAGCGAAGCTGCACCAAGCAGGTGCCACGCGGCATGGCCCTGCATAAGACTGTGAGGCGCGCAGACCACACCGTCCTGATCCAGGACCCAGATGCCGAACGCGGTGGCTGTCGCAGCTAGGCCCCAGAGATAGAATGCGATTTTTGCGCCTGGTCGCCACCTGCGGGCAAAGACCAGTTCGATGACGATCGCCAAGAGTAGCAGGACAGCAAACAGCCATCTGCGAACCTCAGGGGCAACGATGAGGATGGTGACCAGCGACAAGCAAAGCAAAGCATAAAATAGGACTGCAGCGCCATCGGGGATCCGGCGCCACCGCGCTATAGCCGAGACCAGGAGAAAGGAACCCACAAGATACAAGCCCACCACATCGAAGAACTGGCCCCACAAGGTCAGGGTGGCGTGCAGCAAGCCAGATCCCACGCCGACCACGATCGCGGTTACGCCCAGTGTCCGCCCAGAAATCCCGGACAACGCCGAATCCGGATCCCGATCATAGGGCAGTGCAAGCATCAGACCGCCGATCAGGACGTAGCCGAAAGATGACCAGGTGTTCGCCGGTTGCAGCAGCAGCATCCCGGTTCGCGGCGCCTCGCAAAAACAGCGAGTGGCAGTGCAGCTTGCCGGGACGTATGCAGCCCAATCAGGGCCAAGAGCAGCAAGCAAAGCCAGAAACCCAAGAACAATCAGTCCGGTCAGCATCAGCGCGATGAATACCGAATGTCGTGTCATAGCCTGCAAAATGCGTTCCCCCTGCTGTAAGGGCTAGCAGGGTCGCAACCTCCTACCAAGAGTTGCGAGGGGACGAGCACGAGTAGGCGTGTATCACAAGGAGCGTCTGTCGCATGGTAACTCTCGATGGTCTAGCCGCTCAAAGCGGACTGACCGCTAGCGACCGAGGCTTAGTCATTCCCGATTATGAACGAGAACGCCTGGTTCCGCCGAAAGCCGTCATGCGGCTTCGGGGTCGAGCCTCGACCCCGCTGATGACTGCGACTGGGTGGAAAGGCGAAGGGCGGCAATGAGATCAAGCTAGACTAAGCGGGAGCACCTTGCCCGGACTTACTATTAGATCTGAGCCGCCAAAAACTTAGAGGAAAGATAAGCTTTGAGGCTCTTGTCGGGTTCGCTGATGAAATGCTGATCGCTGGTTTCAAGCATGGAAATCCTGTCAAGCCGGAAGGCGCGAAAGTCATTCCGTAGTTCGCACCAAGCGACAAAAAGCCACCCGTCTGTGAATGCCCAAGCGGCGAGTGGCCAGACTCGCCGATCCGTTTTCCTGTCCTCGGCATCGGCATATGTCAGGTGCAGGATGCGAGATTCGCGGATGGCCTCCCTTATCGTTCTCAGTTTCGGATCAGCGAGCCCCTCGCGTCGGCTCGCGAAGAACGGGGCCTGATCCAGCTTGCGTTGATCGGGTTCGGGCAGGGCTGCCTGCAACTTTGCCCGAACCTCCTTGGCTGCCAGCGACAAGGATGCGTCGCCGGCTGCCTCGACGAAGGATAGCCCCACAGCCAGAGCATCAATTTGCTCGAAAGTGAACGTCAGGGCGGGTAGGTCGAAACCAGGACGTAGAATGTAGCCGACCCCAGCTTCGCCCTCGATCGGTAGTCCCGACGCCTGCAAATGGGCGATGTCGCGGTAGACGGTGCGCGCGCTGATCTCGAAGGTGGCCGCAAGGTCCTCCGCCCGGCTGATGTTTCTTGATCGTAGTTCGCGAACCAATCTGAACAGGCGTTCGGCGCGGCGCATTGCTGATTACTGACACAATGCTGTCAGGAGCGCCAGCCTATGTTCCTGAGCATCAGACCAGCAGGAGCACGCCATGTCCATTCCCACGATACTTGATCGCTTTCCGACCCCGCCATGCGCAAGGCTGCTCGAACTCGATATTTTGGAAGCCAAACCGGATGAGGGCCTGGTCAAGATCGCGTTCACCGCTCGTCCGGAATTCTGCAATGCTGCTGGCAACGTGCAGGGGGGATTTCTAACAGCCATGCTCGACGATTGCATGGGTCCTGCCATTCTCATCGCAAGCGATGCGCAAGTCTTTCCATCGACCATCGATTTGAATGTCCAGTTCCTCGCGCCTGCGAAGCCCGGCATGCTCATCGGGGCCGGCCGCGTCGTGCAACTCGGCAGAACGATTGGTTTTGTCGAAGCCGAACTGGTGGACGCCGCCGGAACAACAGTGGCCCGGGCAAGAGCGAGTGTCAGGCTGACGGCTCTATCGAGGGCAGTCGCCTGACAGCGGTCGCCTTAGCTTGCGATACTCCGCAGAGCGGTGAATTTGGGTTCGCCTGCCAGAAACGATATCAGCGTGGTCAGATCGCCTCGCTCGATGCGCCAGGCCATATAGGCTTGCTGTGCATCGGCCGACTCCCAGACTTCATAGAACAGTACCGTCTCAGGGTTGGACTCGTCGATCAGGATGTCGAAGGCGATATTGCCTGCCGCTGACCTGCTGATCTTCAGGTTCTCAACCGTGTAATTCAGGAATGCCTCGCGTTCGCCCGGCTTGATCTTCAGCTCGGCGAGCATCACGAGACCATCGGCATATGTGTGTGTCATAGTGTCCTCCTGTTGTGGAGGCTCACGTATATTCTGAGCCTACTGACAGCGTTGTGTCAGGAGTAAATGGTCTGCGTTACGTGCTTGATAAACCACTGTTCAATGGCCGCTGAGGGGGCGACTCCTGAAAGACGGGAATACTCAAGAAGCGAAGCAAAGCCGCCATTCACGGCGTGAGTTGAGCAGCGTCGGTTGCCGACCGAGGCTGTGTAAAAACGCGAGAAAATGCTATGATTTCCTGAGTGTCAGGAGGCTTTTGAGATGGGCCGTTTCGTTGAAGGTCAGGACTGCCGGCAAGACTTTAGGTTGCCAGCATCGCTGGATGACTATGTGTCTGAAGACAATCCGGGCGACGTGCCGCCAGTTCGTCATGGTGTGCCGCCGGTTTGAGCCTCGCCCTCGATCATGACCGGTGATGGGTGGTTTTCTGAAGGGCGGTTTCCTGATTTTGTCCAATCGGATTTAGCGCTATTGCCTGGACATGATCATCGGACAAATGGACCTTGCGCTCCGTATTGGCTCTGCGGGCATTTTTATTCTGCTCGCATGGCTGCTGCTCAGCCATAGACAACGTGTCGGATTGGCCGCTCTGCTGTTTGCGCCCCTAGCAGTGTGCGTGGCTGGCTTCGTTCTCGGCAATACGCCGCTCATGTCGCTAAGGCCCGCTGGACTGGTGAGCGATATCGCGCATGCAGCCAGCGGGTTCACAGTCATTTTCCTGTGGTGGTTCGCCCTTTCCTGCTTCGACAGCCGCTTCCGGTTGCAAGGCGGTGTTTTGATGGTCGGGCTTGCATGGGCTGGCGTTGCAGCAGCGGATCGAGGCCTGTTCGGCGATATGCTCGCCAATGTTGGGCTATCGCAATTGCTTGTGGTCATGGGTTTTGCGATCGTCGGCCATCTTGTCTGGCGACTGCTGGACGAGAGGCAGGGCGACTTTGTCGAGCAACGCCATAGTGCGCGCGTGCTGGTTGCGGTGCTGCTTGGCGGGATGTTGTTCATCGACCTGATGGCAGACGCACTGTTCGGCTTCAACTGGCGGCCGCTCGCTTTCTCCATGACACAGAATGCCATGGTCCTTGTGTTCGGTCTTTGGCTGGCAGACCGGGTGCTGACCGTCCGAGCCGATGTTCTGACCTTTGGCGCGGCGCGGGCGGGGGCAATCCCGATGAGGCCGGCGCCAGATGCCGCCCACGGCCGCGATGAAGCACTCTACCGCCGCCTGATTGTCCTGATCGAAACAGAGCGAGTGCATCTCGATCCCGCACTGACCTTCGGCCGCTTCGTGGAACTCATGTCAGCCCCTGAGCGCGCGGTCAGAACACTGATCAACCAGCAACTTGGCTTCGATCATTTCCGCGCCTTTTTGAATTATCACCGAGTCGCTGAAGCGCGTCGCCTGCTGAAAGACCGTGACCGAAACGACAAGTTGATCGCTATCGCGCTCGATAGCGGATTTGCCTCGCTTGCCAGCTTTAACCGTGCCTTCCGGGCCATCGAGGGGTGCAGTCCGAGCGCCTATCGGTCTGCGGCGCGACCGCGTGACGTAATTGGCCCAAAAATCCCGAAAGCCGGGTTTTGAGGAGCGAAATTTCGCCTTCTGAGGAGCGGGAACGGACATCACACGCTAGCCGGAAAGCCCACCGCAATGGAAAGGCAGGCGCGTGAACGGACTGATCGGACTGGCAGGAACTCTAGCTCTTCTGCTGTTTCTTGGAGCAGCTCTGAGTCTTGCCGATCGGCGCAATTTCTCTGCGCGATGGCTTGTGATTGCCACGCTGCTAGTGGCGATCAACGATATCCTTCTCACCCGTTGCTACGGATTGCTGCCAGTTTTGATCGGAGGCGCGTGGAACTGGCAAGGCAAGCTGACCGCCTTTGCCGTTACTATCGTCATAGCGGCCCTGCCGGCCTTTGGGTTGCGCAGGGTCGGCCTTACCCTGTCACACGAGGCGGGCAGCCTGAAAGCTGCGGGACCAGTCGCTGCGGCTTATTGCGCCTTCTTTGTCGTCATCGCCATGCTCTTCCCCGCCGATCATCCCAGCGCAGAAGATATCGCATTCCAGTTGACGATGCCGGGTCTGGAGGAAGAGCTGTTCTATCGCGGGATACTGCTATTTGCGCTCGACCAAGCGTTCCGGGGACGCAAGCGGCTGCTTGGCGTCGACTGGGGCTGGGGGGCGGTGTTGTCGTGCTTTCTTTTCGGCATGACGCACGCCTTTGGTTACTCCGACGGAATCTTCTCGTTCGATCCGGTCACAATGGCGCTGACCGCCATTCCATCCTTCATCGCGGTATGGGTGCGTCTGCGGACCGGTAGTCTGCTGCTGCCCGTTCTGCTACACAACTTCGGCAATACGTTTTCCTTCATCGTGTGAGAACAAGCACACATCTGTTGCTGCTGGTGGCCGGAATGGAGTCGCGTTGAGAAACTCGGCTTTCGTAGAAAAAATCCGTTGACGCCGCCCATTAGGTTTCAGCTCCAGACATCAGCTTGAACCAAGATGTCTGCGAGGTCCTCGGGCCAGAATGGTTCTCCTAAATTGATGAGCTCGGCTTGGCTCCACCACTGATGGGCTGTCACCACTTCACGCTCAAGAGCGGTCCAACTCGCGTCGGTTACAATATGCCGCTCTGTTCGAACGAGAAAGTAGCGTTCATCAGCTTCGACCATTTCTCCCGATGCGATAGCAAAGGTGACAAATCTTCGAGCGATTTGGGGCCCGATATCATCGACCCCCAGTCCAACCTCCTCAAGCAATTCTCGCTTAGCAGCGTCCTCGTATGTCTCCCCTTCATCAAGTCCGCCTCCCGGCGTCGCCCAAAAAACTTGTCCTGATAGGGGACCTCTCTTGTGTTCGAAACGGAACAGCAAAATCCGCCGATCATGGTCGACCACAAGGAGACGTGAAGATGGTCGCTGCATAGCAGTTCGATACCCATCGGTGGCGCGCATCGTCAACGGCGGCATATCAAACAGCCAGCGTGCGCGTTTTGCAGCCGCTTTGGGGTCGGCAAAAGAACTTCTGGTTCTGGCGAAATCCGGGCCAGAGCTGCCAAGCTGGTATTGGCACGTGCCGATCCAGCGTGGACGGCCGATTGTGGGTGGAAAGGCGAATGGCGGTTTTCCGCGACCCATCGATCGACATCGTTGGCAATTGGGAACGCATTGCCAATCCATTGTGCCGCTCATATTCCAGCAGCATGATCGCAGACAGTTCTGGAATATACGAACAACTCATCGGGTCCTGGATCGCCACTCCCTCACTGGTCGGAGAATCTGGCTGTAAGGTGCTGCGCCTCGATGACCACGAGGGACAAACGGTTGCCTACCTGAAACACGGCAAGGGTGTGCTCAGCGATGCAGTGGCAGACGAGATGACCAGACTCCGGTGGCTACACTCCCGCCTGCCGGTTCCCGAGATTATCCGGTTCATCGCCACGCAAGACGAGTGCTGGCTGATGACAAAGGCGCTGTCAGGCGAAAGCGCGCGGGCCTTGCTCGATAAACGGCGTGATGACCGCGAGCTTGTCATCGACGCACTCGCTGATTTCCTCCGCGTGGTCCATGCGTTGCCAGTCGTTGAATGTCCTTTCGACACGCGCCTAGAACGCAGGCTCATTGAGGGCCGCGCGCGGATTGATGCCGGACTTGTGAATGAAGCGGATTTTGACCAAGAGCAGCAAGAATGGTCTGCGGAAGATGTCTGGGAGGCCATTCAGGCGCATCTTCCGCTAAAGCCTGACCTTGTCGTAACTCACGGTGATTTCTCGCTAGATAACGTCCTATTCGAAGGTGGCCGGATCTCGGGATGCATTGATGTTGGTGGCGCAGGGCTGGCTGATCGCTACCACGACCTCGCAATTTGCTGGAGCGATCTTGCTGAATATGGAGTGCACGCCCAAGAGCGACTTCTTAAGCGCTACGGCGTTGGCGAAGGAGACCGACGCAAGCTCCAGACATATCAGCTCTTGAATGAGTTATTCTGAGTGCGTGAGGAAAATTGATCCGCCGATACGGGGTCGCAAGCTGCCAGCTTAGGCACCGCGCGAACCTGATCTCAAGGGTAGAGTATGATTTGGGTTGCGCGAAACAGTGCCATGCGTCGTCCGCTTGAAACCGAGGTGATTTCAGCGTCCCATAGTTGGGTTGTGCGTCCACCATGGATTAGCGACGCGACGATCTCGACCTCGCCTTCAAGGGCTGTGCCAACAAAGTTGCATTTTACCTCTGCCGTCGTGAAGTTCTTTGCCCCATCGGGCCACGCCGTCGATACACCATAGGCGCACAGCAAGTCGGCTAGGGTAAGGCCGACACCGGCTAGCAGATAGCCAGTATGCTAGACCAAGTCAGATCTTACGGTGAAGCGGCCGACAACACGCCCGTCGCCGACTTCGGTTATAACGAGACCAAGGTGCTCGGGAAGCTTGCCGACATTCGCCTGATTAAGATCAGGGACGGATGTATGATTTGTCATGGAAACCATCACTAGCCTCCCTCCGCAGGCATCGCCCCTACACTATGTTCGTTTTCGATGGTCCTGCAAGTGGCCATGAACCGCCACTTCGGGGTCGATACCCGAACGGCAGGAATTTTTCAGAAGCGGGGCAAAGCCGCCATGCCGCTTTCAGGCTCGAGCCACGGTCCCACTCATGACCGCAGATGGATGGGTTCTTGAACGGTAGCCTTCGACAGTCGAAAATGGCTAATGATGTCTATTGGCAAATCATCCGAATGCTCGCTTTATCTCGACTACCCCGTCAGTTTGATAACACTCTCCATGTGAGAGAATGATGCCCGTCGGCTCCCATGCAAGCATCTGTTCCACACCCCGCCTTAGCGCTGCGCGATGAAGCAGAGCAGCCAGTCTGATTTCGATGGAAGGGCGACCGTTGGGTCCCGTCGCACCGCCCACGATCAGTAACGTTCTGACGAGCGCACCTTGAACTCGGCTCGCTTCGAAGTTCTGCATCAGGTCTGTGACGATGAGCGTTCGAGATGGGCGGTGAAAGAAAACAACTTCTGTAAAGCTGCCGAGCGCAACCACATGCAGGTCGATATCCCCGCGCCATTTTTCAGAAAACTGCTCTCCGAGAACGGAGAAAGCGATGTGCGGGAATTTCGTGTTTAGGTTTGGTGCCGCATACGTTGACGTAGCCGGGAATGCACGCACCCAGTCGGCCAGAAACGTGTAATGGAGCGTGTTCGGAGCCACGATCGCGGAAACGGGCCCCAAAGCGCTGACAGCAGTAACCAGCTCGGGGTCGCACGACACGGGCGAGTGAAGCCACAGACTGCCGTCCTGCAGCTTAACTACCGTCATTCGGGTTGGGCAGGGGATGGTCACCCCACTGAGCGAATAGGATACCTCGGGGCCGTTCACTGTCCAGATACCCTCCCCCCAAGGGATCAGGCGTAATTGTGGTTCATAGAGACGATAGCCGAACATAGATTGCGACATGAGATCAGAGCCTAAGGCATTGAGGTGACCACCACGCCATTGCCGTGCACTCAAGTGCCGATTCGATGTGGTGTCCGCAATGTCTTCTTCGGGGTCGCTTTGAGAATTTCGGTTGTCGACGAAAAGCCCGTTGAAGCTGCCTTGCCGCTTTCGGGATCGCGCCGCAACGCGGCCAATGACGCAAAGTGGGTGGTTTGCGGAATGTTTGGTCGAATTTGGCAGCAGATCCCCCGAGCAGCCGCATCGGTCTAATCACTCGCCAGAATTTATCGTTATGCTTGCCGGGTCGAGGACCCCGACTCCGATCGGAGCAGGCCCAGACCCAGCAGTGCCAGCCAGAGCACCATGCCGGCAAATCCGAACCGCTGGCCCCATCCGGGCAGGATTGGCGCTCCCGATTGGTGGGCGACTTGCCATGCAATATTGGCGAGAAGCGCGAGCACCAGCCATCTGCCATGGCGGGCGAATGCCGCCTGTCCGGCATCGATCAATGTCGGCGGTGATCGAAACAACGCCAGCGCCCAGATTAGGCCAGTGAGCATTGCTGCGGCCAAATGCGCCTGCGACGTGAGAGAAGCGGGGGCCGCCATGTCGAAGGGGAAAACACCTGTCAGCGCCAATGCCGCGCCAGTGAGCGCAAGCAGAGCCATTCCTCTCGCATTTCCTGTGGCGCGCGCAAGGGTCGTTGCTGCAACGACCACCAGCAAACCAGGCAGCGCGAAGCCTAGCAGATTGAACGCCAGAGCATTCGGCGCTCCGACTGCCCCCAATTCGCTTACCGCTTTGGTGCCATGCGTATAGCCGTCGAGGCGCAGGTGCGCGAAGCCGATCAGGCTGCCGGTAAACAAAATGGAGGCACTGAGAGCGGCTAAGCCAGCAGTGCGCCGCATATCGAGCCTTGCTTGCTCTGATCGCTTGTAAAGACGATGTTCAGTTGTCAGGCAAAGTAATTCGCATAGGCTAACTATATGAGCAAGAGCGACGATCAAGATTCAGCAACCCTGGCCAGCGCGCTCGTGAACACGTCTGTTCGGATGGTCCGGTGGCTGAAGGCGGCTGATTCTGCCCCGAAGCTGACAGGCGCACAGGCATCGGCGCTGGCCGTCATTGTCTGGTCAGGCGGAATCCGGCCATCGGACCTTGCCAGCGTCGAAGCGATCAAGCGTCCGACGGCAGCGCGGGTCATTGGTGAGCTTGTCACCAAGCGCTTCGTCATCCGTGATGATGCTGCGAGCGATGGTCGCAGCGTGATCTTGCGAGCGACGCAATCAGGTCGCGCAATTCTGGTAGAGGGTCAAACCCGCCGGTGTCGTCCGCTTGCCTCTGCGCTTGCAAATCTGTCAGCCGGCGATCGTGCCGGACTGGCGGCGGCGGTCGCAACACTGGATGAGATTCTGAACCAGTCGCTGGGCACCGGTTCACAAGCTCCAGGCGAACGGTCTGCCCCATAATCGATTTGGTTTGGTGGATGGCTAAAGACCCTGCCACCTAACAGCGGTGGCGCCATCCGGGTCGCTAGACCTCAGCAATCCTTGGACTTCGTCTTTTCCTCTATTCGCGCGCTCCCGTATGTCAGCAGCGGCAAGCGCAACCCAACCGAAGGGGCGTCACTCCCCTCGGCTGGGCTACTGATCAAACAGAAGGTGCCGATAAGATCGGTTCGATCACCCACCCCGTTTCAGGGTCATATGACCCGGCACCGCGACACTTTTTGGCAAGCGCTGCTTCCAAGTGCAGTTGCTGGTGCGGCAGCACATCATCTACGCGAATGCGTTTGGTGCTGAAATAGCTTGGTGGTTCACCATGCACGATCTCGCACCAGTCAAAACATGTGCACCAGCTGCTTCTCGGTGGGCGCGAACCAGTGGTGAACCTCAAAGCGGTCGGTGTGTTCAGTGATGTAGAGTTTCATAATGTCGGTCTTTCGTTGGCGTTAATAGCTGGGCCGCATGGTTTGCGCTGAGCAGGTCTGATCACGCTTGCAGCTGGACCAGAGGCAGCATCGTCCAGCCGGTATCATCGATGAAGACGGCAAGGCGATCGCGCCCATCGCTCTGCATTGCTTGGGTGCTCTGCATGAACCGCCCCGCCCGCTTGAAGCGGACCATCTGGTCGATTGAGAAGTCGCCGGGTGCATCACCCAGCAGCGATGCCCATTGGGCGACGAACATCTCGGCTGCGCTGTCGTGGCTGCGTGCGAAGGCGAACAGGGTGCCAAGCCTGTGGTTGATCCTGAACAGGCTGGTGGTGTTTGCAGGTAGGTTTTCGGCGTGTCTGGCCGTGTCTGTATTCATATTTTGAACCTCATGTTTGTTGGTGAGGTTCAATGCTTAGCGCGCACTCTGATGGCATGCGGGTGGCGAATGATGTGGCTTTTGATGGGATTTCTGTGCTTGGAATTGGCAGCCTCTGGGCCGCTATCGGAATTGCTGGATCTAGGCGACGAGAGGCGAATCGTTGCCATTCCGGTCCGTTGGTTAGGGTCGAGACTCAATCACAGCCAGAACGCGACGGCGGCAGCGAGGCTCACGGCTGACAGGAAGTTGCGCGCGAGCTTGTCGTAGCGGGTAGCGACACGGCGGAAGTCCTTGAGGCGGCAGAACATGGCCTCGACCCGCCACCGGTCTTTGTAGCGGCGCTCATCATACTGG
>NZ_JBGTFM010000020.1:0-2438 GCF_041747255.1 Blastomonas sp.
CGGATTGAGTTCGGGGCACCTTGGAGGCAGCGGCATGAGCGTGATGTTTGGTGGCACGACCAGTTCGGCTGAGCCGTGCCATGCCGCCTGATCGAGGATGACCACGGCGTGCGCGCCAGGCGCAACATGGAAGGCGATCTCGTCGAGATGCATGCTCATCGCCTCGCTGTTGCACCTTGGCATGACGATGCCGGCAGCCTTGCCTTCAGCGGGGCAGATCGCCCCGAAGATCCATGCCGAGGCCCGCCGCTGATCCTTTGGCGCCGAGGGGCGCGTGCCGCGCTTCGCCCAGCGCCGGGTGAGTTTGGTCTGCTGGCCAATGCGCGCTTCGTCTTTACATGAGGGTTCGGATGTCAAGGCTAGGGCGGCATGGTTGCTGGTCCTTTGAATATCGGACATTTTCATCGTCTTCTGAGCGAGTTTGGGGCGGCACTGGGCGGCAGCCGTGGCTGCGTAACCTTACATGCGGTCGGGTTCGGCTTGGAACCCGTAACCATAATGCCTCATGCACGAGGCAAGGCCCCGATCGAACACGACCAACCTGCCACGCGGCAGTGTTTGGCTTGACCATTGACGAAGACGGTCGTGCTCCTCACGTCGCTGCAGATTGCCGACGACGATTCTTATGCTGCTCTGAGCGTACTGCCCGCTGGGATTTCCCCCGTCTCGGTAAAGCGCCAGAGGGCGATCAACAATTTTCGGGCCATTGCAACAATCGCGATCCGGCGTGTTCGACCCTGAAGTTGACCGACGCGCTGACGAAACCAAGCGGAAAGCTCGCTTTCAGGCTGATAACGTAGCCAAAGCCATGCCAACTGAACCATCGTCTTTCGTGCTCGCGCATTTCCGGCGCGGCCGATACGCCTATCTCGGTCCATGTCGCCACTTTGATGGGGCATGGGGGCTAAACCAACATAGCTTGCAAGCTGCTTTCGATTACTGAACGGGCGGTAGAAAACTTCACGCGCCAGAACGGCAGCGAAATTGTCCCCAACTCCGTAGATGCTCCGCAAAGCAGTCACCTTGGATGTTACCGCATCATCGGGAGAAGTGGCAATGATCTCAGCTCGTTCCGCGTCAACCTCTCGGATCAGATCGAGAATCAGGCCAAGCCGCCGCCGCAGCCGGTTGATCTCTGCGGCGAGGCGAGGCGGTAACGGGCGCCCATCGCCAGTCTTGAGCGCAGCAAGGTCCCGCTCCCAGTTGCGCAACGAAGGCCGGGCGCGGATGCCTTGGGTCGCAAGAAGCGCCAGTATTCGGTTCTCTAGCCGAGTCCGGTCCTGCACGAGACATTCCCGCTCACGGTGGGCACGTTTGCCGTCCTCCTCTTCAGGCGTAGGCACCCGAACCATGCTACAAACCTCGCTGTCCCCAGCAAGATATGCAGCAAGCACCCGCAAGAGCCCTTCGGCATCGAGGCGATCGGTTTTTGCCCGCTTCGCCCTCCGGTTTACGAGAATGCTGCTCGGTTCCACGACATAGGTCGGAATGCTTTTTGCAGTCAGAAAACGATGAAGCCAGAACCCATCTCGGCCTGCCTCAAAACAACAAGCCATTGGAGATGGATTTCCTGATATCGCCATCTGGCGTGATCGAAGTGCCTCGACCAGGGCCAGCAGCGCGGCAGTATCGCCAGCCGTGACGCGGTGCATATGACTCTTCTGAGCGCCCGGCATCCGTGTCCCGACAAGCCAAAGGGAGTTACTGAGTTCGAGAGCCACGAGAATGGTATCACTGGTGAATGACATGATTTCGCTCCTTCAGTTGATGCGTCATCATAGCATCTGCCACCAGAGCTCTACCGGCGTTCCGCTCGGGAGCCTGCGTTTGATTTGCGCCAGACGGGCAGCGAACTTTTTTTAAAAATGTCGATATCTTCAGGCTTTTGGCCACGGTGACGTGGGCGCGCCGACAGCTTGCGGTAGCCCAGAGCGCGAAGCTCGCGGCTCAGCGACTGTTTGGAAATCGACAGGCCGAACTCGTCCCAGACCCATTGCGCCAAGTCGATCAGTCGCCAGCGAACCACACCGTGCGCCGCCGGGATCGGACCGGCCTCCACCTGTTCAGCCAGCGCCCGCCGCTGAGCATCATTCAGGATAGAGCGCTTCCCAGGGGCCTTGCGCGGCTTGAGACCCTCAGGGCCTTCCGCATTGAAGCGGATCACCCAGTCGCGCACAATTTGAAGCGTCACACCGCCGACCTTCGCTGCCTCGGTGCGGCTTGCGCCATCAAGAACAACAGCCAGCGCCAACAATCGCCGAACCTGGTCTGCATTCCGGCAACCCCGCGCAAGCCTGCGCAAATCCTCCGATGAATAGTCGTCTCGAACCTTGATCGCCAATGCCATCGCAAGCCTCTCCTGCTTGCAAACACCGAATCAGAAAATCAGCCCGATGGGAATCCCTTGCGTGAGTCAGACCCAGCAGGATCTGGTATTA